>JABFXT010000737.1 GCA_013361595.1 Nocardia sp.
GCCCACGCCGCCCCCCGCGTCGGTGACCACCTCCCCCGTGCTGCTCGGCACGACCGGGGCGAGCTGCGGTGCCTTCACCGAGACGGTCTGTGGGAGCACCCCCTGTTCGGCGTCGCGGACCGCCGTTTCGCTCACATCCAGGCAGGCCAGGGTTCCCGCCGTGGTGACCAGGTACAGCCGGTCGTCGTGATACTGCATCGAATAGGCGGATCCGCAACCGGTGCCGAGTTTCCACAGCCGGCGGCCGTCGGCGTCGAAGCAGTACACCGACGAATAGTTGTCACCGGCGAAAACGTAGCGTCCGTCCGGTGAGGCCGCACAGGAGTAGACGGCGGCGTCGCACTGGAAGGCCCGGTCGGCGCGGCCGCCCTTGTCCAGCATCCGGACCTGGTTGCGGGCGGTCCCGGCGTAGACCGCGCCGGACTCCTGCCAGCCGAAGAGCACCGCGCCACCGGTCCCCCGATGCCACTGGTGGTCACCGCTGCCCAGATCGTATTTCGTGACCCCGCCGGAATGCCCGTGGTACACCCCGTCCGCGTCGATTCGCACCATCCAGCCCGAATCCCCGTCGCTGCGCCGGGCCCACAGCGATTCCTCCTCGTGGTCGATCACGGTGAGGCCGCCCTGCACATCGGAGACGCCGAGAATGCCGTCGTGGATATCGAGCCAGTAGATATCCACATCGGCGGCGATATCGTAGGCCGCCCGCGGCACCTTGCCCGACAGATCGTAGACCCGGCCGTCGTCGCAGCCGGCGTAGATCCAGAAGTCGTCGGCGACGATACATTTCACCGCGTCCGGCAGCCGGAAGCGGCCGGTGACCTCACCCGACGGGGTGAGCGTGAAGACGTCGCCGCTCTCGTTGCCGACCCAGCAGCGTTCGGTGTCGATGAAGATACCGAAGGCCGCGGCGCCGGAATCGAAGGTCCACAGCACCGGTGCGGTGCGGGCGGTGGAACGTCCGCTGCTGATCGCCCGCCGGGTGACCGGCCGCGCCGCCCGTGCGCCCACGACCGCGGGGGCGTAGCCCTTACGGACCTTCTCCTCGATCTTCTTCCGCGCCGCCGCCTGCGCCTTCTGCGCATCGGCGAAGGAACTGACCTTGCTCTGCCCGTGGTCGCCGATCCGGCCGTACCGGATCGTCACCTGGGTGCCGTCCACGGCGACCTCGTAGAACTTGTGCGCCGATCCTCCTTCCTCCGACAGTTCGAGATAGGTCGTGGTTGCCGTGGTCATACTCGGTCCCGCTCGTCGTCGTTGTGCTTCGACGCGAAAATTAGCAACCGGCACCGACATACGGAACGCCTTCGAACCGGGCCATGGCGGCACGTGTGCCGGGGGCGGGGTCGCGGTTCGGCACGGCATCGGCCATGACGCTGCTCACACCGCGTGGCCCGCACCGTAGTGCTCGCCAGTGGTGCGGAACTGGCCTACGACTACCTCGTCTACGCGGTGGGAAGTACTACCGCGTCGGGATCCGCGGTGCCCGGCGTCGCCGAATTCGCCTATACGGTAGCCGAACTCGAACAAGCCGGACGGCTGCGCGACGCCGTGGCCCGAGCGGCCGGGAACGCCGTCGTCACGGTCGTGGGCGCCGGCCTGACCGGGCTCGAAACAGCCACCGAGCTCGCCGAACAGGGCCGATGCCGTGGTCCTCGACGACGGCCGGGTACTGGCCGGCGGCGCGGTGACCATCTGGACCGCGGGTTTCGGGGTTCCCGAGCTGGCGCGTGCCAGTGGCCTGAGCACCGACGCGCTGGGCCGGTTGCGCACCGACGAAACGCTCACCAGCGTCGACGACGATCGGGTGGTCGCGGCGGGAGATGCCGCGGCGCCTTCGGGACGGCCGCTGCGGATGAGCTGTCAGGCCGCGATCCCGCTGGGGGCCCGGGCCGCCGATACCGTGCTGAGCCGTATCGCCGGCGGCCGAGCGGAACGGTAAACGGGCAGATGTCAACATCCGGACTCGGCCCGAATCCAACAGCGGTCGTTCGGAATAGGACCTGCCGGTACCGGTGTTGCCGCGGCCATGGCACTCAACGCACCGATCGGGATAGCTCTCACTCCGCGGCCGTTCGCGCCGAACGCGATCGACGATGTCCTCGACCGAGCCCGCCTCCTCCAGCAGCTCGGAATCGATCGCGCCTGGTTCGCCCAGCGTTTCGACGTCGATTCGCTGTCGCTGGCGGCCGTGGTCGGCGCGGCGGTACCGGGGTTGCACGTCGGGACCTCGGTGGTGCCGATCAATCCGCGCCATCCGCTCGTGGTGGCGAGCCAGGCACAGACGGCCCACGCGGCGAGCCACCGCCGGTTCACTCTCGGGATCGGGCTGGGGGCCCGGGCGCTGGAAGAGCCGGCGTTCGGGATCACCACCGAGCGTCCGATCCGCCGGTTGCGCGAGTACCTCACCGTCCTGCGTTCGGTACTCACCACGGGAACAGCGGATTTCACCGGACAGACCGTCACCGCCGCTCCTCCGCTACCGGCGGCGGTCGCCGGCGGTGACGGTCCCGATATCGTCGTCGCGGCCATGGGCCCGCAGGCCGTCACCGCCGCGGGCGAACTCGCCGACGGAATCGTCCCCATCCTCGCCGGGCCGCGCACCCTCGCCGACGAGATCGTGCCGCGCCTCACGAAAGCCGCCGCGGCCGCCGGCCAGCCGCGACCCCGGGTGATCGCGGGCGTCGCGGTGGTGGTGACCGCGAATCCCGACCGGGCCAGGGCTCGCGCGGCCGAACAGATGGCCTTCTACGACCCGATCCCGTCCTATCGCGCGGTCCTGGACAGTGAAGGTGTCGCCACCGCGGCCGAACTGGCCGTTATCGGCACCGAAGCCGAGGTCGAGGCACAACTGCGCCGGTACGTGGAGGCCGGTGCGACCGAACTGCTCGTCACCCAGACCGAGCTCGGCGGCGCCGAGGACGAACTGGCGACCTGGCGTTTCCTCGGCGCGCTGGGCGGTATTCCGGCCTGACCGGGCCGCCGGATTCCGATCACGCCGCGCGCAACCCTGCCCGCCGGCGGCCGCACCGGATACCGTCCTGCTCCTGCCGTTCGCCGACGATCGGCTCGGTGCCCTGGCCGGGCGGAAGTATGGAGTGTGGCGTGATCGATACGGGGCGGTTCGGCAGGGGTGCGCGATGACGGCGACCGGTATCGCGCCGGTCGGCTCCGCCGCGGAACCGGCTGCGCTCCCGCACCGGAACGGCCGCCGGAGATTGTTCCGGCCGGTGGCCGCCCGGTCGGCCGCGCTGGTCCTGGTGCTGTTGCTCTGGGTCCTGGTGACCGCCGCGAGCCTCGTCGACCCGCTGTATCTGCCCTCGCCCCGGGCGGTCTGGGACGCCTTCGTGCGCGCGAACAGCCGGCATCCGATCGCGCCGGGTGTCGACCGGATCGTGATCGGTGAGCAGAACTACTACCTCTGGGAGCATCTGCTCGCCAGCCTGCAACGTATCGGTGCCGGTGTCGGCCTGGCCGTCGTGGTCGGCCCGCTGACCGGTTTCGTGATGGGCATGCTGGCACCGGTACGGCTGCTCACCGAACCGATCCTGAACTTCCTGCGCGCCCTGCCCCCGCTGGGCTATATCGGGCTGCTGATCGTCTGGTTCGGCATCGGCGACGTCTCGAAGATCTGGCTGCTGTTCCTGGCCGCCTTCCCGCCCATCGCGATCGCCACCCTGAACGGCGTCACCGGCGTCAGGCAGGACTATCTCCACGCGGCGCGCTCGCTGGGTGCCGGCCGGGTCCAGGTGATCACCCGGGTGGTCCTGCCCGCGACCCTGCCCGAGGTCATCAGCGGTATCCGTCTCGCCACGGCGTTCGCCTGGACCACCGTGGTCGCCGCCGAACTCAACAACGGCATCCCCGGTATCGGCGGACTCGCCTATATCTCCGGCACCCAGCTGGACACCCCCCTGACCATCGCCTGCATCATCGTCATCGGCTGCGCGGCACTGGTCCTCGATTCGCTGCTGAAACTGGTCGGTGACGTGGCAGTTCCCTGGAAAGGCAGAGTATGAAACGCACACTTCGCGCGGTCTTGGCGCTGGTCGTCGCATTCGGCGCCGCCGCTACCGCGGGCTGCGTCGAATCCGGTCGTGGCGACAGTGGCGCGCAGAACGGGGAAACAGCCTGCCCGTTCGCGCCGGACACCTCTGTGACCGCGACCGCGCGCATCGGCTACCAGGCGATCCCCAATGCCGACCTCTACGTCAAGGACCGCGGGCTGCTGGAGGCGTGCCTGCCGAACGCGACCGTCACCTGGAGCCAGTTCTCCTCCGGCGCCGATGTGGTGCAGGCGTTCGGCGCGGGCAGTATCGATATCGGCACCCTCGGGTCCAGCCCGGCGACCAAGGCGGTGTCCGCACCGCTGAATTTGCCGGTTCGGGTGCTGTGGATCCACGATGTGATCGGGAAATCGGAATCGCTGGTGGTCCAGGACAAGGCGATCACCTCGCTCGCGGGTCTGCGGGGTG
>JABFXT010000072.1 GCA_013361595.1 Nocardia sp.
CGTGCCACAGTGCGTCCAGCGGGACGCGACCCGCGACCGCGATGGTGGCGGCGTGCAGTTGTTCGCCGACCTCGGGCCCGACGAAGGTGGCACCGAGCAGTGTGTCGGTCGCGTTGTCGATCACCAGTGCGGCGCGGCCCATGTAATCGTCGCGGGCCAATGCCGAGCCGGCGACGGCGATATCGAGTTCGACCGTGCGGATGTCGTATCCGGCCGCACGGGCGGCGGTGGCGGTGCGGCCGACGGCGGCGACCTCGGGATCGGTGAACACGACCTGTGGCACAGCGTAGTGATCGGCGCAGGCCCGATAGCGCGGCCCGGACAGTGACCGGCCCTCGGCGCGGGCCGAGATCACGTCGCCGCAGACCCGGCCCTGATACTTGCCCATATGCGTGAGCGCGGCGCGGTGGTTGATATCGCCCACGGCGTAGAGCCACTCGCCGTCGACTCCCGAGACGGTCAACTGATCGTCGACCGGGACGTAACCGGTCTCCAGACCGACGGTCTCCAGGCCGATACCGGCGGTGTTCGGCACCCGCCCGGCCGCCACCACGATCTCGTCGGCGACGAGCGTGGTCGCGCCGCCGGGCCCCTGCGCGTGCACCGTCACGGCGCCGCCGTGGATCCGGCCCTCGCCGTGGGCGGCGGCGTCCGGCCGGGACACCCGCTGCGGTTGCGTCCCGAACAGGATCTGAACTCCCTGCGCGGTGAGCGCGGAGGCGATGTACTCACCGGCGAACGGTTCCACCCCGGCGAGCAACCGCTCACCGCGGACCAGCACGGTCACCTCCGCGCCGAGCGCCGACAACCAGGTGGCGGCCTCGCAGGCCACCACGCCGCCGCCGATCACCACGACCCGATTCGGGACCTCGTGCAGATTGGTGGCGTCCCGGGAGGTCCACGGCAGCGCCGCGCGCAGGCCGGGAACATCCGGAACCGCGGCACGGGTGCCGGTGGCCAGCACCACCGCTACCCGGGCACGCAGCGTCCGATCGCCGACGCGTACCCGGCGTTCGCCGTCGAGCCGGCCGGTACCGCGGATCACCTCGATACCCTTCCCGGCGGCCCATTCGACCTGGCTCGAATCGTCGTGGTCGCCGTGGTGGGCGTGCACGAATTCGTCTCGCCGCCGCAGCACCGCGGCAATATCGGGGCCCGATGCCTCGATACCGGGCAGGCCCAGCGCCGCCCCCAGCACATGGCCCGGCCGCAGCAGTGCCTTGCTCGGGATACAGGCCCAGTAAGAGCATTCGCCGCCGACCTTCTCCGGTTCGACGATGGCCGCCGTGCGGTCGCTACCGGCAATGGCGTAATCGGCCGCGTTCTCGCCCGCCGGGCCGCCGCCCAGCACGATGACGTCGTATTCGGTGGTGCCACCGGCCTCGCCGGCACCACGGTCGCTGTCGGGCATCGGGCTCCTTACTGTAGGTAGCCCTCGACCTCGCCCGCCGGCCGCGGCCGGGCGTCCTCCGGGGGTTCGTTGGTCTCGATCCGGGCGCGTCGCTGTCGCAGCAGATCCCAGCACTGGTCGAGCATGACCTCCACTTCGGCCAGCCGGCGCCGCTCCACATCGGGGTCGAGCTCCCCACGCGAGGCCCGCGACCGCAGGTCGTGCTCGTCGTCGACGAGATCTTTGATCCGCCCGAGTATGTCCTGTTCGGTCATGCCGACCATGCTACGACCCGGGGGCCGATCACCTGCTCATTCGGCCGGGCGCAGCAGGTAGATGTCCATGATCCAGCCTTTGCGTTCGCGTAGTTCGGCGCGGCGTCGCACGATTTCGCCGCGGATCTCGCCGACCCGCCCGGCGAACAGGGTTTCGTCGGGCATTCCGAGATAGGCCCCCCACCAGATGAAGGTGTCGCCGGGGACAGTGGTGAACGCGCAGTCGGCGTCGAGCATCACCACGGTCGAACCGGGTCCGAGACCGTCCTCGCGTAAGCGGCGTCCGGTGGTGATGTGCACCGGTTCGCCGATCCGGTGCAGGACGGTCCGGTGCCGGGCCGCGAGCGCGTGCACGCTGGTGACACCCGGGATCACCGTGTAGTCGAAACTCACCGTGCCCCGGGCCAGCACCCGCTCCACCATCCGCAGGGTGGAGTCGTAGAGGGCCGGATCACCCCACACCAGGATCGCGCCGACCCCGTCGTGCGCCGCGAAGGCCTCTTCCAGCAGCAGCGAACGCCGTTCGTGCCAGTCCTGCACCGTGCCCCGGTAGTCGTCGGGCGCGCGGTCGCGCGGCGGATCGGGTATTTCGACGATCCGGTGCGGGCGGCCGGCGTATTCGCCGAGGATCGCGGTGCGCACCTGCACCAGTTCGCGCTTCTCGGCGCCTTTGCCGATCACGAAGAAGACGTCCACCTCGCGGAGAGCCTTGATCGCCTGCATCGTCACCTGGTCGGGGTCGCCGGCGCCGATACCGATCACATACAGCGTGCGCATGAGGTCAGCTTGGCAGGCCGGATCACCGGGCGGCGGCGGGGCCGGGTTGTCACCGGCGGTGACCACCGCCGGCGCCGGTATCGGTACCGTTCACGGCTGTCCATCGAGAGCACGCCGACACGGATGTTCTCGCGTCCGTACCGGTGTGGCGGCTGCCGTTCAGGAGACGGGATGTTTTCGGGAAGAACCAGTCGCAAGGTCGCCGGTATCGCGCATTCACTAGCGGAGACCCTGACCGATATCAGTGCGCATCTGGCCGGCAGCTGGCGCCGGCGCAGTGATACGGCAGCCGCCGGCGCGAAACTCCTGGACCGGCGAGGAGCCGAACCGGTCGACGGGGTCCCGCGGGACGATCGCGGACAACGGGTCGGGCGGAACAGCGAGCTCGCGTCCGGCGACCGTCCGCTGCCGGCACCCGAGGCGACGGCCGCGCATATTGCTCGAACCGGATGGGCCATCGGACCGATGATGCTGCGTACACATACCACCGACAAGGGGGTGCTGATACCGCCGAGAACTCTCATGGACTCCGTGTCCAACGCCCCGGTCGATACGGATCTCTTCATCAGCCGGGCCGGTCTGAGCAAACTGTTCGCCCAGAACATCGCCGGTGGGGTGCGGCTCGATCGGCTCGAATCACTCGGTCCCATCATCCCGCACTACAACTGTCACGGATACACCTTCAGCCGGGACGGTGCAGCGGGTTTCATGTCCGGCCGCATGGTGGACGGGCTCCTGGCCGACAACGGGTTCCGCCGGGTGGACGACCTCGGCGCCGTGGCGCCCGGTGATGTGGTGATCTATCGGAAGAACGGCGTGGTCCAGCATTCGGGAGTGGTCGCGGGCAGATACTCCGGCGCGATCCATGTGGATTCCAAACAGGGACCGCTGTCGCTCGTACGGCACCGCATCGACGAGGTCACCGGCTTCTACGGGTCGGATGTGACGGTCTACCGTACTGATCGGCCGGAAGGGCGGTTTCTCACACCGGTCGAGAATTCCGACGAACCGGCACCGCCGTGGCCGCCACCACCGCGCGACAGGCGATGAGACACCGGTCGCGCCGTTTTCCCGGCGGCGTGTATCACCCGGCATCACAGCACCGCCCGGCCCCGCGGCGCGCCCGGGTGCGCAGTAAGCTCGGCGCGTGGTCAGCGCAGCGAACAGTCAGGTCCCGGACCCGCGACACGCTCCGGACACCCAATACGAAGATCTGCTCCGGCTCGTCCTCGATACGGGGACCGCCAAGGCGGACCGCACCGGTTCCGGTACCCGCAGTGTGTTCGGGCACCAGCTGCGATACGACCTCGCTGCCGGATTCCCTTTGATCACCACGAAGAAGGTGCATCTCAAATCCATCGTGTACGAACTGCTGTGGTTCCTGCGCGGGGATTCGAATGTGCGGTGGCTGCAGGAGCACGGGGTCAGCATCTGGGACGAATGGGCGGATGCGGACGGTGAGCTCGGTCCGGTGTACGGGGTGCAGTGGCGTTCCTGGCCGGCCCCCGACGGCCGCCATATAGACCAGATCGCCCAGGTGCTGCACACGCTGCGTACCGACCCCGATTCGCGGCGGATGCTGGTATCGGCCTGGAATGTGGCCGAGTTGGACCGGATGGCGCTGGCACCCTGTCACGCGCTGTTCCAGTTCTATGTCGCGGACGGCCGGTTGTCCTGCCAGCTCTACCAGCGCAGTGCCGACCTCTTCCTCGGCGTCCCGTTCAATATCGCGAGTTACGCCCTGCTCACCCTGATGGTCGCCCAGCAGGCGGGTCTGGCACCCGGCGATTTCATCTGGACCGGCGGGGACTGCCATATCTACGACAACCACCACGACCAGGTCGCCGAGCAGCTGACCCGGCCGCCGTACCCGTTCCCGATACTCGAACTCGAGCCGGCGACCTCGCTGTTCGACTACCGCTACGAGGACGTCCGGGTGCTCGACTACCGGCACCATCCGGCCATCAAGGCACCGGTGGCGGTGTGACCGCGGTGGCTTCCGCACGCGTGATCGGCCTGATCTGGGCGCAGACCCCCGACGGGGTGATCGGGGTGGACAATACGATTCCGTGGCGGGTCCCCGAGGATATGGCCCGCTTCAAGGCGACGACCGCCGGCCATCCCGTGATCATGGGACGGCGGACCTGGGATTCGCTGCCGGACCGTTTCCGGCCGCTGCCGGGCCGCCGCAATATCGTCGTGACCCGGCAGCCGGGCTGGTCCGGCGAAGGTGCGGAATCCGCGCCCTCGGTCGAGGCCGCACTGGACCTCGTGGCCCCGGCCACGACCTGGGTGATCGGTGGCGGCGAGATCTATCGGCTCGCCCTGCCGCGGGCCACCGAACTGCTGATCACCGAGGTCGATGCCGAGGTGGACGGTGACGCCTACGCTCCGGCGCTGGGGCCCGAATGGTCGTCGCCCGATTCGGCGGCCTGGCTCGATTCCTCGGGTGGCCACCGGTACCGGATCAGGCGTTTCACCCGTCGCTGACCGGCCCCCGGCCGCCGGGCGGTTCGCGATACCGCACCAGCCTCGGAAAACGCCGGAACGGTGGCCCCCCGTCGGGCATACTCGGCTGTACGTCCCGCGATCACAGCCCGGTCGTGGGTATGCGGAGGCGAAAGGCTGTCCATGGACAAGAAATCGCTGACAGCGGTGGCCCGGCAGCAGTTGAGGCTGGCCGCGACCGTCACCAGTGGCCGCAGCTCGCAGACGATCTACGGTGGCCACGCGAATTCCCTGCGCCAGACCGTGGTGGGGTTGTGTTCGGGGCAGAGCCTGGCCGAGCACGACAACAACGGCGAGGCGACCCTGCTGGTCCTGTCCGGCACCCTCACGCTGCACAGCGGGGACAACGAGTGGAAGGGATCGGCCGGAGATCTGCTGGTGGTGCCGAAGGCGCGGCACAGTGTGCAGGCCATCGACGATGTGGCGTTTCTGCTGACGGTCGCCAAGTAGACCCCACCCGGGTCACGGGGTCGCCGACGGTTCGCCGGTAGGGTGATCGTTCATGGGGCAGCCGCAGCCGATCCTGGAACCGCTCACACCGGCCGCGTATTTCCTCGTCGCCACCATCGACCCCGGTGGTGAGGCGGCGGCGCGAGATCTGCTCGCCGAGCTTCCCGGCCTCCGCCGCTCCATCGGCTTCCGGTTGCCGGGGTCCGGGCTGGGTTGTATCACCGGGGTCGGTTCGGCCGCCTGGGACCGTTTGTTCGGCGGTCCCCGTCCGGCCGAACTGCACGAGTTCCCCGGTTACGACGGCCCGCTGCACCGGGCTCCGGCCACGGCGGGCGACCTGCTGTTCCATATCCGCGCCCAGGTCCACGACGCATGCTTCGAACTGGCCATGGCGATCGGCGACCGCCTGGCCGCTATCGGCACGATCGTCGACGAAACGGTCGGCTTCCGCTATTTCGAACAGCGTGATCTGCTCGGTTTCGTCGACGGCACCGAGAACCCCGAGGGCGGTTTCCCGGATACGCCCGCCGGCCGGGCCGCGCTGATCGGTGCCGGAGATCCGGATTTCACCGGCGGCAGCTATGTGATCGTGCAGAAGTACCTGCACGATATGGCGGGGTGGCGGGCACTGCCGGTGCCGGAGCAGGAGCGGGTGATCGGCCGCACCAAACTCGAGGATTTCGAATTCGACGACGCGGTGAAACCCGCCGATTCGCATATCGCGGTGAACCAGGTGATCGAACCCGACGGCACCGAACGGGAGATCCTGCGCGCGAATATGCCGTTCGGCAGTGTCCGCGACGGCGAATTCGGTACCTATTTCGTCGGCTATTCGGCGACTCCCCGTACCACCGAGACGATGCTGGAGCGGATGTTCCTCGGGACCGACGAGGCCACCCACGATCGGATCCTGGATTTCTCCACCGCGGTCACCGGCACGCTGTTCTTCGTTCCGCCACAGGATTTCTTCGACGATCTGCCCGCCCCGCCGGATGCGGCCGAGGCGGCGGATCCGGAATTGTCGCCGGTCGCGGACGGTTCCCTCGGTATCGGCACGTTGAAAAGGAGCAGCACGGTATGAACAACCTCCATCGCGAACTCGCGCCGATCACGGATTCGGCCTGGGCCGTTATCGAAGAGGAGGCCACGCGGACATTCAAGCGGCACAACGCCGGCCGCCGCGTGGTGGATCTGTCCGGGCCGCACGGTACCGACTATTCGGCCCGGGGCCTCGGGCATACGACACCCATCGCCGCCCCGCACGACGGGGTGCATGCGCGCCAGCGCGTGGTGGCACCGCTCGTCGAGCTACGGGTGCCGTTCACGCTGTCGCGGGAGGAACTCGACAATGTCGAGCGTGGCGCTCAGGACACCGATCTGGATCCGGTGAAGGACGCGGCCCGCAATATCGCCTTCGCGGAGGACCGCGCGGTGTTCGAGGGGTATACGGCGGCGGGTATCACCGGGATCCGCTCCGGTTCCTCGAACAAGGCGATCGCGCTGCCCGACGATGTGTTCGGGGTGCCCGAAGTGATCGCGCTGGCAGTGAGCGAACTGCGGCTGGCCGGTGTGGACGGACCGTATTCGGTACTGCTGAGCGCCGATCTGTACACGAAGGTGAGCGAGACCTCCAACCACGGGCATCCGCTGCGCACCCATCTGGAACGCCTCGTTCCCGACGGGGAGATCATCTGGGCGCCGGCCATCGACGGCGCGTTCGTGCTCACCACCCGCGGCGGAGATTTCGATCTCACGCTGGGCCAGGATCTGTCCATCGGTTATCTGGCACACGACGCGGAGACCGTGCAACTGTATTTCCAGCAGAGCATGACCTTCCACGTGTATTCCGCCGAGGCCGCCGTCGCGCTTTTCTGAGCCGGTGACCAGCGTCACCGGGCCGGCCACCCGCCGTCCGGTAGCGTGTGGCCGGGAGCACCAGTGTGCGGTTGAACGGAGTCGGTATGCAGATGGTGCACGCGGGTGTCGTGTCCACGGGCCGGGTGCTGGGATACAGCCTCGCCGGGGTCGCGGTGGTCGTCGTGGTGACCGTTCCGACCGTCCTGTTCTTCGGCCCGTCCCGGGTGTTCACCGGGATCGTGCTGGGTGCGCTGCTCGCGGTCGCCGCACTGTTCGCGCTGTTCACCCGGGATGCCGTGGTCCTCACCGAGCAGGCGATCCATCGCCGCACGCCCTGGTCGGTGACCAGTATCGACTGGGATCGGGTGGTGGCCGGGCGTTTCGGCCTCGACGAGAAATCACGCTGGTCGCTTGCGCTGGATCTCTCCGGTGGTGCGGAATTGCACGGCGAACTCGTCCTGCTGTCGATTCCGCCGGTCGAAGGACCGGTTTCCGGCGCATACGACCTGCGTAAACGTGAGCAGATAAACGAGATACGCAATATGTTGCGGCATAAACGGATTCCCATTACGGTGCTTCCGGATATCGCGGGCGCACTCGAGCGGCACTGGCGGATCGCTCCGCCCACGCGGTGAACGCCGGTCCGCCGGTTCGCCGCATACGTTTCCGGACTGCGCAGATCACGACCGCTGCCGCTATCGAGGAATCGACCACCGCACGGCAAAGGAGAGTAATGGTTCGCCACGTCCGGGTAATCGTGGGGATCGTCACGCTGATGGCGGCCCTCTGCGCCGGTCTGCCGTCGGCCGCCGCGCGAGCCGACGAGGGCTGGTATCCCGGGCGACTGCTGGCGGCCGCGCCACTGGGCCGCGCATGGGCGGGCCTGGACGGTGTGCAGCGCATCGAATACATCACCACCGGACCCGGCGGCAAACTCGTTCCCGCTGCCGCTCTCGTGCGTATCCCCGGCGGGCCCGTGCCGGAGGGTGGTCGCCGGGTGGTCGCCTGGGATCACGGCACCTCCGGCCTGGCGCAGGACTGCGGGCTCACCGGTTCGGCGCAACTGGAGCAGCACACCGGGCCGACCGTGCAGCGTCTCACCGATGCGGGATACGCGGTGGTCGCTCCCGACTACATCGGACTGAGCCCCAACTCCCCGGGCCCGCACCCGTATCTGCAGACCAGCACCGAGGCCACGGCCACCATCGACGCGGTGCGCGCCGCCCGGGCCGCGTTCACCCAGCTGTCGTCGAGCTGGGCGGTGGCCGGCTGGTCGCAGGGCGGCCACGCCGCGCTCGGTACCGGCCGGTTCGCTCCGGAATACGCTCCCGAACTCGATTTCCGCGGCACCGCCGCGCTGGCTCCGGTCACCAATCTGGAGGACATCTTCCTGCGTTCGCGCCCGGATCAGCCCGAGATGCCCGGATATGTGGGCCGATCCGTGCCCCTGGTGCTCGCGGGGATGACCGGCGCCCAGCTGGGGCCCGAGGTGGGCGACTTCCTGACCCCGCAGGGGCGCCAGTTCATCGCCGGACTCAGCACGGGCTGCAATTCGCAGGCGCGCAAGATGCTGTCCAGCGTGGAGATCGGCGCAATGCTGACCCGGCCGCTCAACGATCCCGAGTTCGCGCCGGTCATGCGCGACTACATGGCCGTTCCGGTCAGTGGATACCAGGATCCGATCCTCATCGTGCACGGCAACTTCGACACCGTCGTGCCGCTACCGCTGAGCCTCGCGATGGTGGGGAAGTTCGTGCTCCACGGCACCCAGAATCAGGCCCGATGGCTGAACGCCGGGCACGAGAACCTGGAGAGCTCGGGTGGTATGGACCTCGTCCTCGCTTTCCTGGCCAAGGAGCTCCCGGTCGACTGACCCGGCTCAGGCGAACGCCCGCTCGATAACGGCCGTCGTATCCACTCCGGTCGGCAGCGTGCCGAACGCGGCACCCCAGTCCGTGCCCAGGCGGGACGCGCAGAAGGCGTCCGCCACCGCGCGGTGGCCGTGCCGGACCAGCTGCGCACCCTGCAGTACCAGCGCCATCAGCTCGACGATCCGCCGCGCGCGGTACTCGATATCGCTGTGGTCGGCCAGTTCCTTGCCGATCAGGTCGATCGCGTGATCCAGGTGCGGGTTCTCGCCGCGGGCCCGCGATACCTCCGTGAAGTAGGCCTCCACGGTTTCGGGCCGGGTACCCATGGCGCGCAGCGCATCGAGCGCGGCGACATTGCCCGAGCCCTCCCAGATCGACATCAGAGGCGCCTCCCGGTAGAGCCGGGGCATCCCCGACTCCTCGACGTAGCCGTTCCCGCCGAAGCATTCCAGTGCTTCGGCCGCGTGCACGGACGCACGTTTGCACACCCAGTACTTCGTGACCGCCAGGGCGATCCGGCGTAGCGCCGCTTCGGCCGGATCCCCGGCCGCCCGGTCGGTGGCCCCGGCCAGCCGCAGCATGACCGTGGTGGCCGCCTCGGATTCGATCACCAGATCGGCCAGGACGTTGCGCATCGCGGGTTGATCGATCAGCGCGGCACCGAAGGCCTTGCGATGGCGGGCATGGTGCACCGCGCGGACGGCGGCCGCGCGCATCCCGACCGAAGAACCGATGACGCAGTCGAGCCGGGTCATATTGACCATCTCGATGATGGTTTTCACCCCGGCGCCCTCCGCGCCGATCGGCCATCCGATCGCGTTCTCGTATTCGATCTCCGCCGAGGCGTTCGACCTGTTGCCGAGTTTGTCCTTGAGCCGTTGCAGCCGGATCGGATTGCGGGAACCGTCGGGTAGCACTCGGGGCAGCAGGAAACACGACAGCCCGCCCGGGGCCTGCGCGAGCGTCAGGAACATATCGGACATGGGCGCCGAGGTGAACCATTTGTGCCCGATGAGCCGATATGTCCCGTCCGGTTGCGGAGTCGCGGTGGTGGTGTTGGCCCGCACGTCCGAACCGCCCTGTTTCTCCGTCATCGACATACCGGCGATGAGCCCGGCCTTGGTGGACGGTTCACGCAGCCCGAACTCGTAGGAGCGCGAGGTGAGCAGCGGTTCGTACGCGGCCGTCAGTTCCGGGTTGTGTCGCAGTGCCGGAATCGCGGCGTAGGTCATCGAGATCGGGCACATATGCCCGGCGTCGGCCCCGCCCCAGACATAGAACTTCGCGGCCCGGGCCACATGCGCGCCGGTCCGGTCGTCGGTCCAGGGGGCCGCGTGCAGGCCGTGTTCGACCGCGACAGTCATCAGGTCGTGCCAGTGTGGATGGAACTCCACCTCGTCGACGCGGTTGCCGTAGCGGTCGTGAGTGTGCAGGACGGGCGGGTATCGCACGGCGAGCCGGCCCCATTCCTGAACCTGCTCGCTACCGGCGAGCGCGCCGAGTTCGCGCACCTCCGCCTCCGCCCATCCGGCACCCTCGCGGTGCAGTCCGGTCAGCAACGAGGGGTCCCGGGAAGCGTCGAACGGCGTGATCGGCGGAACCTGGTTGAAGACCTCGTGCGTTGGCATCCATCGATTATGCGTCCCACGTCACACTGCGGAAAGGTGGGGATGACGACCGGTCGGTATCGGCGGTGGGCGTCCGGCGGGTGGCTACGCCGCCGCACCGGAAATCAACGGATAGCCTGTGCGGATGCGCCGCTTGAGCGTTGTCGACGAGATCTTTCTGCGGACCCATCGGGGGCTCGGCACCCCGATCGCGCTCCAGGGCCTCTGGCGGACCGCGGAGCCGGTGGACCCGGTGGAACTCGCCCGGTTGCACGAAGGGTTGCGCACCGGGCCGCTGGCCCGCCGCGTGGTGCGGTCGCGGATACCGGGCGCGCGGGCCCGTTGGCAGCACAACGATCGCGCGCATCCGCTGGAACTCCACCGCGCGGCCCTCACGCCGGAACAGATCGCGAGCTGGGCCGACGCGCGCGGCGCGGACCTCGATCCGGAATACGGCCCGGGCTGGCGCCTGTCGGCCGCGCCGCTCACGGACGGGGGCACGATCATCGCCCTCACCTGCTCGCACGTCCTCGCCGATGCGCGGGGGCTGATCATCGCCGTCGAACACGCGCTCCGGGCGCCGGCTTCCGGACCCGAGACCGATACGCCGCGCCCGTCCGCCGCGCCGGCTCCGGAACCCGCCGGCGCCCCCGATTCGGATTGGGCCGATGCCGCGCATATCTGGACCACGGTCGCGCTCGGTGGGATCCGGGCCGCCGCGGCCCGGATCCCACCCGGGGTGCGCAACCCGGGGTCCGGAGCGGACGGCAGCGGCCACGTGGCGAGCCCCTCCGGCGGCCGGGCCCCGGGACCTCCGGCCGCGACTCCGGATCCGCTGCGGGAGCGGCAGTCCGGATCCACGGACACCGAATCACCCGCGACTGCCGGATCGGCCGGAACCGCGCACGGCGAAATGTCCGAGCCCGCGCTGATACTGCGCTGCCCGGTCACCGAGTGGGACCGGATCGCCGCGGCGTACGGCGGTACCGCGAACAGTCTGTTCATCTGGTCGGTCGCGAACATATTGTGGGCCGCCGGTTTCCCCGCCACCGAGATCACGGCCAGTCTGCCGGTGGACACCCGGGACGAACCCCGGATCGACAACGATCTCGCCGTGACCGAGATCGCGGTGACCCCGCAAGACGGTCCGGCCGATATCCGGGCCAAGAGCCGAGCCGCTTACGAGCGGCGGATGTCGAGCCCCGGTGGCCTGCCGGAGGAATTCCTGTACCTGGTGCCGGACAAGGTGGCGCATCTGCTGTCCCGCGGCGCCGGCGAACGCGACATCCTCTGCTCGAATATCGGCCCGATCCCGCCCGCACTGTCGGTGCTCGGGCCGCACGAGTGCACCGGAATCGCGACCCGCGCCCTGCACCCCGGCCTCCGCCTCGCGAACCGGCCGCGAACCCGGCTGTCGGGCTATCTGTGCCGGTTCCGCGACGACTACATCCTGACCCTCGCGAGCCTCTACCCGGAACACATACCCGACGCCGACACGCTGCACCGGCTCGCCGCCGCGACCACCCGGCGGGTCGGACTGCCGATCCGGCCCTGGTGACGGCTCAGCGGTTGGCGCGATACCAGCGGATCAGCGAATCGGTGGACGAATCGTCCTGCGGTGCGGGTTCCGCCGGGTCGGTGAGCAGCGGCGCGAGTGCCAGGGCCTGCTGTTTACCCAGTTCCACACCCCACTGGTCGAAACTGTCGATACCCCAGATCACCCCGGCCACGAACACCTGATGTTCGTAGAGCGCGATCAACTGACCCAGCACCGAAGGAGTGAGCCGGGGCGCGAGAATCGTGGTGCTCGGCCGGTTTCCGGGCATCACCTTGTGCGGCACCAGCTCCGGTGGCGTGCCCTCGGCGGCGATCTCGTCGGCGGTCTTCCCGAATGCCAGGACCTTGGTCTGCGCGAACAGATTGCTCATCAGGATGTCGTGCATACTGCCGGTGCCGTCGCGGGTGGGCAGATCGTCGGTGGGCCGGGCGAATCCGATGAAATCGGCCGGGATCAACCGGGTGCCCTGATGCAGCAACTGGTAGAAGGCGTGCTGGCCGTTGGTGCCGGGTTCGCCCCAGAAGATCTCGCCGGTGGAGGTGGTCACCGGGGAACCGTCCGCGCGAACCGATTTCCCGTTCGACTCCATGGTGAGTTGCTGGAGGTAGGCCGGGAACCGGGCGAGATCGTTCGAATACGGCAGCACCACGCGCGATTGCGCCCCGAAGAAATTCGCGTACCACACACCGAGCAGAGCGAGCAGCGCCGGCGCGTTCTCGGACAGCGGTGCGGTGGCGAAATGACGGTCCATATCGTGCATACCGGCCAGGAACTCGGCGAAGCGGACCGGGCCGATCGTCACCATCACCGACAGTCCGATGGCCGAATCGACCGAGTACCGGCCGCCCACCCAATCCCAGAAGCCGAACATATTGTCGGTGTCGATACCGAATTCGGCGACCCGCCCGGCATGCGTGGACACCGCCACGAAATGTTTCGGCACCGCGTCCGGGCCGAGCGCGTCCACCAGCCAGCGGCGGGCCGCGGTCGCGTTGGTGAGTGTCTCGAGGGTGGAAAAGGTTTTGGAGGCGACGATGAACAGGGTGGTCGCCGGATCCAGGTCGGCCAGGGTCGCCACCAGATCCGCGGGGTCCACATTGGAGACGAACCGGGCACCGATCCCGGCATCCGCGTAGTGGCGCAGCGCCTGATGCACCATAACGGGCCCGAGATCCGAACCGCCGATACCGATGTTCACCACCGTGCGGATCCGCTGCCCGGTCGCACCGCGCCATTCACCCGAGCGCACGGCATCGGCGAAAGCGCCCATCCGGTCGAGCACCCGATGGACCGCGGCGACCGCGTCCTCGCCGTCGATGGTGAGCGAACTACCCTTCGGCAGCCGCAATGCGGTGTGCCCCACCGCGCGGTCCTCGGAGGTGTTGATGTGCTCACCGCGCAGCATCCGGTCGCGCTGATTCTCCACACCCGCCTCCCGGGCCAGCTCCACCAGCAGCTGCAGTGTTTCCCGGGTGACGCGATGCTTGCTGTAGTCGATCCGCAACTCACTCGCGGTCAGCGTCAGATCGCGGCCGCGCGGGGGATCTTCGGCGAACAGATCCCTCAGTTGTAGGGCAGCGATCGCCTCGTGATGATCGCGCAATTTCTGCCATGCCGCCGATGCGGTTATGTCGACGCTCACACTGGCCGAGCGTACAACCCACCGAACCCGGCCGCAGGCGGGGTCGGGACGTGCCGCGCGTTCCGGGCGATCAGCACACAGGAGCAAAAGCATTTGCCGGCCGGTAACCCCGCGGTCGGTGAAGGAGCGCGGAGTCCCAGGGATACCCGGCACGACGCCGAAGGCGAGGCCCACCACAAAGGCGG
>JABFXT010000179.1 GCA_013361595.1 Nocardia sp.
CACCGGGTGGCCACCGAACCGGCCACGAGACCGAAATGACCCGATACCAGCTTGGATTCGTACACCTCGGCGCGCGGCGCGGCCCGGACGATCCCGCGTACGGCGGCGGGCTGGCCGATCTCGTCGACCTCGCCGACGAAGGCCAGGATCGGGCATTTCAGATCGGCCAGCGAGATCGGTTGATCGCGGATGACGAAACCGCCCAGCATCATCCGGTTGTGGACGACGAACTGTTTGAGCAGATCGGCCGCGGCGGGACCGGCGTAGCCGATCCAGCCCTCGTTGGTCAGGAAACGGCGCTGCCGTTCCTTGGGCAGCAATGCCTCCCGATCGTGGAGCTGGCGCAGGAAATCGATCCGCGCCTTGGTGGTCTTCACCGGGTCGAGCAGCTGGAATCCGATCCGAACCATCCGGTCGGTGATGGGTAGGCGCGGTATGACGTGATCGGCGGCGAAATCCACCAGATCCGACACGGCGTCGTGCGGCAACCCCAGCGGCATCCCGGCGACGATATCGACCGGGCTACCGAAGGTGACGATGCTGGCGATCCCCTTGCCGGCCCGGAACGCCGCGGTCTGGTAGGCGAACATCCCACCCTGCGAATACCCCATCAGGTGCACGTTCCGGCCGGTTGCCGCACTGACCGTATCGATCGCGTTGTTCACCGCGAGCACATGGTCGGCGAGGTCGCGTTTCCAGCCGCCCTCCTCCACCGACGGGGAACCGAAGTCGATCACCCAGCAGTCGATACCGCCGCGGTGCAGGATTCCGACCGCGCCGTCGTCACCGTTGACATCCCAGATATCCGCGTTGACCATCAGCGGCGGGACGAACAGCGCGACCGGGCCGCCGGTGGGAGCGCCGGGGAAGTAGTGGCGCAACCGATACATGGGGCGCCGCTCGGCGATCTCGAAGGGCGAGGATTCGGTGTCCCGGCCCAGACCCCCGAAGCGGATCACTTCCAGACCGTTCTGCGCTGTCGACATCACCCGCCGCGCCGACCCCGCCAGACCTCGCACACTCAACTTCACGTTCCGCTCCCAGCCCTACCCGTGGCGTGGCATACCTCACAGACCCTGCGGTATGCACTAAAGCCTGCCATATCGCACCCGGCACCTGTCGGTTCCGTTGTGACATCTACATCATGTACCCGTCACCTCGGCGGAACCCCGCACCCGCGCCGATAGGGTGAAGATCGTGACCGATCCGACCCTCCCACCTGCCCGCTCCACGGCGGCCGTCGACCGGGAGACACTGCCCGTCGAACTCGTGGACGCCACCGGTAATACGGTCGGCTCGTGCCCGGTCGCCGAAGCCCACCGTGCCCCCGGGCGACCGCACCGCGCGTTCTCGGTACTGATCTTCGATCCCGCGGGCCGGACGCTGCTGCAGCAGCGCGCGACCGGTAAGACACGATTCCCGGCACGCTGGTCCAATACCTGCTGCGGCCATCCGGCGCCGGGCGTCCCGGTCGCCGAGGCGGCCGGTATCCGGCTGTTCGAGGAGATGGGACTGCGGGTGCCGCTGACGGAGGTCGGTGTGTACAGCTACCGGGCAGGTGACCCGCGTACCGGGTTCGTCGAAGACGAGTGGGATCACGTATTGGTCGGACTGTTCGACGGGGCGCGTCCGGATCCGGATCCGGACGAGGTGGCCGGCTACCGCTGGATCCGCCCGGACGAACTGCGCGACCTGCTGCGGGCGGACCCGGACGGTTTCAGCCCGTGGCTGGCCGGAGTGCTGGAGATCGCCGCCGCCGCGCCGCCGATTCGCGCCTGAGCCTCGGCCCGGGCGGTATCCGGGCGCGGACCGGGATCCGCGGCGATCGATTCCGTCGGGCCCGGCCTCTCCTTGTCTGTGCCGGATGCGTCTCTCGCGCAGATCGATAGTTGAATGCGCATATCCACGTATGGTGATCGCATCGACCACGGTCCGGTCACCACGACGCTGCCCGGTTGCCCACACCGACCCCGAGGGCCGAGCGGCCGTACCGACCGGCGATATCGCCGGCTCGGCGCCCTCCGCTCGACCGGCGTCGAACCTCAGCCGAGCCAGGCCCGGATATCGTCGGCCGCCGCGCGGATCTCACCGAGTTGCTCGGCCACCCGCTCCCCCGCGGTTCCGCCACGAGCATTGCGCGACGCGACCGAACCGGCCACCGTGAGCACCTCGCGCACCTGCGGGGTGAGCGCCGGATCGATCGCCGCGAATTCCGCGTCGGTCAGTTCGTCCAGCCCGACACCCCGGGCCTCGGCCGCGCGCACGCAGGCACCGGCCGCCTCGTGCGCGACCCGGAACGGCACGCCGTGCCGGACCATCCACTCGGCGATATCGGTCGCCAGCGTGAAACCCGCGGGCGCGAGTTCGGCCATCCGGCCGGTATGGAAGGTGAGGGTGGAGACCAGCCCGGCGATGGCGGGCAGCAGCAGTTCCAGCTGAGCGACGGAATCGAACAGCGGTTCCTTGTCCTCCTGCAGGTCCCGGTTGTACGCCAGCGGCTGGGCCTTCAGAGTCGCGAGCAACCCGGTGAGGTTGCCGATCAGCCGGCCGGCCTTACCGCGGGTGAGCTCGGAGACATCGGGGTTTTTCTTCTGCGGCATGATCGACGAACCGGTAGACCACGCGTCCGCCAGGGTGACGTAGCCGAATTCCGGCGTGCTCCAGAGAATGACCTCTTCGGCCATCCGGCTGAGGTCCACGCCGATCATCGCCAGCACGAACGCGGCCTCGGCCGCGAAATCACGTGCGGAGGTGGCGTCGATGGAATTGGCGGCGGCGGCCGTGAAATCCAGTTCGGCCGCGATGGCCTCCGGGTCCAGGCCCAGCGAGGAACCCGCCAACGCCCCGGACCCGTACGGCGAGACGGCGGCCCGTTTGTCGAAATCGCGCAACCGGTCGATATCACGCAACAGCGGGTGCGCGTGCGCGAGCAGATGGTGGGCCAGCAGCACCGGCTGGGCGGCCTGAAGATGGGTTTTACCCGGCATCACCGCGTCCGGGTGCGCCGCGGCCTGAGCGGTGAGAGCGTCCACGACCGCCACCAGGCCGGCCGCGACCCGCCGCACCGCATCGCGCAACCACATCCGGAACAGGGTGGCGACCTGGTCGTTGCGGGAACGTCCGGCCCGCAGCCGGCCACCGAGTTCCGGACCGACCCGGTCGATGAGGCCGCGTTCGAGCGCGCCGTGCACATCCTCGTCGGATTCCGCGGGGGCGAATGCCCCCGATCCGACATCGGCCGCGAGGCGATCCAGGCCGGTGAGCATATCGGCGAGGTCGGTCCCCGACAGCAATCCGGCCTTGTTCAGCACCCGGGCGTGCGCTTTGGAAGCGCGGATATCGTACGGCGCCAGCACCCAGTCGAACTGGGTCGATTTGCTCAGCGCGGCCATTGCCTCGGCAGGGCCGGAGGCGAACCGCCCACCCCACAACGCGCCCTCGTTGGTGCCCACTACCTCTCCCACGTCTCGGTTGACAGTTCGTCTCGACGGCCCACGGTATGTGCCGGGGAGTGCCACAACGCACCCGCCCGAGTGAATCGGCACCGCCTGATCCGTACGCGTTCGCCCGGTCACGCGACCGGGCGAACGACGCACCGCGAGTCCGGGCCGCGGCCCGGACTCGGGCTCACTTCTGGTTCAGATCCCGCTTCGCGGCGACCTTGGAGGACAGGCCGTGGATCTGCACGAAGCCCTTGGCCAGCGACTGGTCGAAGCTGTCACCCTCGTCGTAGGTGGCGAGGTTGAAATCGTAGAGCGACTGTTCGCTGCGGCGACCGTTGACCACGACGTTGCCGGCGTGCAGCACCATGCGGATATCACCGGACACATGCTGCTGGGTCTCCGCGACGAAGGCGTCCAGCGCCCGCTTCAGCGGCGAGAACCACAGGCCGTCGTAGGCCAGCTCGCCCCAGCGCTGTTCGACCTGCCGCTTGTAGCGGCCGAGCTCCCGCTCCAGGGTGACGCTCTCCAGCGCGCGATGCGCGGTGATCAGCGCGATGGCACCGGGGGCCTCGTAGATCTCGCGGCTCTTGATCCCGACCAGCCGGTCCTCGACCATATCGAGCCGGCCCACACCCTGCCGGCCCGCGCGGCTGTTCAGTTCGGTGATCGCCTCCAGCACACTCACCGGGCGGCCGTCGATGGCGACCGGAACGCCACGGTCGAAGCTGACGATCAGTTCGTCGGGCGCCTCGAAGTTGACGGTCGGGTCGGTGGTGTAGTCGTAGACATCCTTGGTGGGCGCGTTCCAGAGATCTTCGAGGAAGCCGGTCTCGACGGCGCGACCCCACACGTTCTGATCGATGGAGAACGGGGACTTCTTGGTGACGTTGATCGGGAGCTTGTTCTCCTCGGCGAAGGCGATGGCCTTCTCCCGGGTCCAGGCGTAGTCGCGGACCGGGGCGATCACGTTCAGGTCCGGGGCCAGCGCGCCGATGCCGACCTCGAAGCGGACCTGGTCGTTGCCCTTG
>JABFXT010000323.1 GCA_013361595.1 Nocardia sp.
TACGGGGTGATCAGCTTCGTGCGGCGGGGGTTCGGTCCGGTCGTGGCACGCGTCCTCGGCCGTCGGCGGTGCGGCCCCGCGGCGGCTGCGACCTCGTGACGGTCGGCGCGGAACAAATCTTCCGGTGCCGGGCCACGGTGGGCCGAGTGGCCGTGGCGCTCGACCGGTCAGATCCCGTGCATCCGCAGCCACTCCGAGTAACGGTCCAGCCAGCCGTCACAGGGCAGGCCGCGATTCTGCTCGGCGAAGCCGTGCCCGCCGCGTTCGTAGATATGCGCTTCCACCGGGCGGCCGGCGCGCAACCAGTTCCGCTGCAACGCGGTACAGCCCTCGACGACACCGTCGCCCTCATCGTCGGCCGCGAAGGCCAGGAACAGCGGCGGCGCGTCCGGCGGTATCCGGTATTCGTGCCAGACCGGCGGGTAGAGGGCCGCGGCGAAGTCGGGCCGGGATGTGGTGTCGTATCCGGTGGCAGCCTCGACGGTCAGCATCGCGCCCGCCGAGAATCCCATGATGCCCACTCGATTCGGATCGACACTCCAGTCGGCCGATCGCGCACGGACCGTCCGTACCGCGAGTCCGGCATCCGTGGTGGCGACGCGGGAATGCGCCTCGATCCGGCCGAGGTCGACGGCGCCCCAGTCGCGTAGGAATTCCGCATCGTCGGGGGGAGTGGGCAGCAGACGGTATCGCAACACGAAGGCGGTGATCCCCCGTATCGCGAGTTTCCGCGCAATACGCGTGCCGGTATCGGTGAGGACGACGAAGCTGCCACCGGGGCAGACGATCACCGCTGTACCGGTCGCCCGGGTGGGATCGGGCCGGTGCACGGTGAGCGCGGCGCGAGTGACGTTGCGGACCACCCCCAGATCGTGGTGACCTTGGATCTCGGGGATGACCGTGTACTGCCCATACGGTTCGGCGGCCGGATCCGGCGGGTGCGCGTCCGATACGAGGGGGACGATTTCGTCGCCGCGCAGCATCGTCATTTCTCCGAGCCGGTGCGCTCCGCGGTCACGGTGACCACGCCGGTGTCGCCGTCGACCGTGACCTGCTCTCCGGTGTGGAGTTTTTCGGTGGCGTTGCCGGTGCCGAGGACAGCCGGAATGTGATATTCCCGGGCGACGATCGAGCTGTGGCTGAGAGCGCCACCGATATCGGTGACGATCGCCGAGGCGAGTGCGAACAGTGGCGTCCAGGCCGGTGTGGTCATCCGCGCCACCAGTACATCCCCGGGCCGCATCCGGTCGAACTCTTCGGGGCCGCGAATGATCCGGGCCGGACCGGTGGTTCGTCCCGGACTGCCGGGCGTACCCGCGACGGCCGGGCCGGAGTTGTGGTCCCGATCTTCCCCGATTCGGATACCGAGGATCTTCTTGCCGCCACCGACCGGCAGGGTGTGCGGGGCGGCCAGTGCGCGTTGCGCCCGCCACCGGGCACGACGCCACTCGACCCCGGACCGTGCATCCGGTGGCGCTGTACCGGCATCCAGGGCGGTCACCGCTCTGGTGAGCTCGTCGAGCTCGAGCCAGTACACATCCTCGGCCGTGGCGATCGACCCGGCCGCGGCGAGGCGCCGCCCCAGTTCGGCCAGCAGTTGCCGTACTGCCGGCCAGCCCGCGCCGACATCGGCGAGAGCGTTCTCGCGCAGCGGCGCGGCGGCCTGAGCCCAGGTCAACAGCCGTAACGCCAGCGCACGACGCAGCCCCGGACGTTTCCGTGTGAGCACGCGCACTGCCTCGTCGCGAGTCCTCCTCGCGGCGTCCCGGCGCCGACGCGGATCGCGCGCGTCGTCGCCGAGAAAGTATTCGAGGGTGCGCAACTGGGCCGTGGGATCGTCGGCAGGAAGTGGTTCGGCGAAGTCGAGGTTGTAGACCATGTCGCCGAACTCCGTCAGATGTGCGCGGAACCGCGCACGGAACTCCTGCCATGCGGAATCGGCCGGTTCGTCCGCACCGGGCGCGGTACTCAGCCGCAGACGTGCCTCGGCCGGTAGGCGGGTGATGCGCTCGGCCAGTCCCGGTGTGATGCGTACCCAGGCCGCCAGGTCGAACAGCGATTGCTCGGCCCGGAGCGGTTTGCTGTCGAAACCCAGCAGGAGGGTCGTCGCTGCCGGATCGCCGTCGCGACGAATACTGTTGTAGGCCTTGGTGAACAACGATTCGCTCGTGTATGCCGCCGGCAGCGCCCCGCCCTGGATGGTGAGGTAGTACGCTGCGGCTTCGTCGACTATCTCGCGGATTCCGGTCAGTAGCCGCGTGGCGGGCAGGCCGCTACTGTCGAGTTCCTGCCAGTCACGTGACGTTTCGAGATAGCGATGCCGTGACTCGGTCCACCGTGGTGCCGCGGAGCGCAAGTACCGCGGCAGGGTGATGGTCAGGAATCTGGGTTGCGCCAGCATCATGCGCAGCAGCAGCGATCCGGTGTAGTCGACGTTGTAGTAGCCGTATCCGTTGACCACCGCAAGCGGTTCGGCGAAGTACGGCAGCCGGATACGCCGGTAGTGGTCGAGTGTGGCCTGCTCCCACGCCGGAATGCCGAGCGTCGCGAACAACGGCGACAGCGGTTCGGGCAGTAGTTCCATCACGCTGCCACGCACATACCGTCCGTGCGGATCGGGCATCGTCCAGGCCGGGTCCGCGAGGGTGGGATCGGGTAGCGCGGTGATCGGGCGAGCCTGGACGATGAACAGGCGGCGATCGTGCAGCGCCCATTCGATATCCATCGGTTGCTCGTAGAGCCGTTCGACGCGGACCGCGAGCCGGGCCAGATCCGATGCCTGCGCCGGGGACAGTGCCGGTCGATCGCGGTGGTCGGTGGGTACTCGGTCCGTACGGGTGCCGTCCTGGGTGCGAACGGTCATAACTTGTTTGTCGTTGATGTCCTGCCGCAGTATGTCACCGTCGGCCTTGGCGACCACGAAGGTGTCGGGGGTGACCAGCCCGCCGACGATCGCCTCACCGAGGCCCCAGGCCGCGTCGATCAGCACCCGGTCGCGGGCGCCGGTGACGGGATCGGCGGTGAAGGCGATCCCGGCCGCCTCGGCGGGAACGAGCTCCTGGACCACGACCGCGAGCGCGACCGCGCCGGAATCGACCCCGTTGCGGGCCCGGTAGCCGATGGCCCGGCCGGTCCACAGCGAGGCCCAGCAGCGTTTCACCGCCGCGAGTACCGCCTCCGCGCCCCGGATATCGAGATAGGTCTCCTGCTGGCCCGCGAACGACATATCGGGTAGATCCTCGGCGGTCGCCGAGGAGCGTACGGCGACGGGTCGTTCGCCCAGCGCTCGATATCCGGCGTCGATCTCCGCCGCTACATCGTCGGGAACAGGCTGTGCCGCAATGGCTTCGGCGATCTCGGCCGCCGCCCGGTCCCAGGAATCCGGCCGATCGGCGACCGCTGTGGCGGCCGCGGCGACGATCCGATCATGGAGGCCGCCGGTCGCGACGAATCGCCGGTAGGCCGACGTCGTGACGTGAAAGCCCGGCGGCACGGGCAGGTCCGCGTTCGCCAGGCGGGCGAGCGAACTTCCCTTACCGCCCGCACGTTCCAGTGTGGCCGTCGGATCGGCCAGCCCGAGTGTGTAGGGATCCTGCTCGACAGCGGTGCTGTTCATGATGGTATCCGTTCGGAGGGCGGCCGGGTTCAGGTCGACGGCCGGCTGCGGAGCGTCGAAAGCATCTCCAGGAGCAGGGCTTTGCCTGCTTCGAGGTCGGCGGACGCGGGTGGGGTGAGGCCGAGCTCGAGTAGCTGGGACAACGCCCCGACGACGGCTTCGGTCGTGGGGAGGTCCGGGTGGCCGGCTGCCTCACGTCGGTGCGGGAAGGTTTCGCGCAGCGCCGGGGTGAGGGAATCGAGAACGAAGGCCACGGCGTCGCCGTCGATATCCGCGCGGACCGCGCCCGCCTCCTGCATCATGCGCACGAATTCCCGGGTGCCGAAATGCTCGACACGGACCGCGAAGTTGCCGCTCTTGCGCAGGTATTTTCCGAAGACGTCCACGTCGCGGGCGACGATCGCCGCGGCCAGCGGCAGCTCCCGCAACGCCGCGGCCATGGCCCGGTAGACGCTGGCCACGCTCCCACCGCGTGGATCCGCTCGCAGATGTTCGCTCCACGATTCGGCGTAGCGGTCGAGTTCCCGGCGGGTCACCGCATCGACGAGCTCGTCCTTGGATGCGAACCGCAGATAGACCAGTCCCCGGTGGAGTCCGACGGTTTCGGCGACATCGCCCATCGTCAGCTTGTTGTACCCGGCTCGCAGCAGCAGCTCCGCTGCCGCGTCGAGGATGGCCTGTTCGCGTTCCTGATCGTCGACCACAGAATTTGACCTTTTGACGAGTTTCGATAATGTGTCAAAACCGACTGTACGCGGTATCGCGATGTGGCGTCAAGGTAGGCGCATCCGGAAGTCCGGATGCTCTCGAACCGCTGTCGCGCGGTCGTTTCGGTGTGTCGGGCGCCGCC
>JABFXT010000387.1 GCA_013361595.1 Nocardia sp.
AGTCGAGTTTTACGAGACACCTCAAAGGTTGAGGCCCGTCTCGCCGTTCAGGCCTCGAGGCGCATGCGCGAAGCGCGAGTCTCGAGGCCTGAACGGCGAGACTGAGGGGGCCTCAACCCCGCGCGCGCCAGCGCGCCGAAAACACAGCCCTTACCCCCCGAACATCAGCTGCGACACCGTATAGATCGCCAGCCCCGCCAAACTGCCGACCACAGTGCCGTTGATCCGGATGAACTGCAGATCCCGCCCCACCTGGATTTCGATCTTCTTGCTCGCTTCCTCCGCATCCCAGCGAGCCACCGTATCGCTGACAATGGTGGCGATCTCGTCGGCGTAGTTGGCCGCCAGATAGCGCGCTCCGCGTTCGATCCAGCCGTCGACCTTGGCGCGAGTCTCGGTATCGTCGCGCAGCCGTTCACCCAGCTGTTGCACGTTCTCCGCGACCTTGCGCCGCAGGGTGCTGTTCGGGTCGTCGGCGGATTCCAGGATCAGCCGTTTCGCGGCCCGCCAGGTCGCTTCGGCCAGGCCGGTGATCTCCTCCCGGCCCATGATCTCGGTTTTGATCCGTTCGGCCTTGGCGATCATCGTTTCGTCGTATTGGAGGTCGTGGGCGAATTCCTCCAGGAAACGGTTGGCGGCCAGCCGGACCTCGTGGTCGGGGGTGGAACGCACTTTCCAGGTGAATTCGACCAGTTCCCGATACACCTTCTCCGAGAGCAGCACGTTCACGAACTTCGGCGCCCACTGCGGCGCCTCACCGTTCACTATCCGGTCGATCGTCTCCTGGCTGCCCAGCGCCCATTGGTGGGCTCGTTCGGCGAGCAGGTCCAGCAGGGGCAATTGCCGGTTGTCGGCCAGGAGTTCGGCGAGAACCCGGCCGATCGGCGGCCCCCACAGCGGTTCGGCGATCCGCTTCACAATGGTGTTGTCGATGACCTGTTCGACATCTTCGTCGCGCAGCACCCCCACGACCGCGCGCAGAATGGTCGAACTCTCGTCGGCCACCCGGGCGGCATTGCCGGGCCCGGCCATCCAGCGCCCGATCCGCCAGGGAATCTGCGCGGAGTTGACCTTCGCCGTGACCACCTCCGGGGAGAGGAAATTGGTGCCCACGAAATCGCCCAGGCTGGCGCCGAGTTGGTCCTTCTTCCGGCGGATGATCGCGGTGTGCGGGATCGGCAGACCGAGCGGATGCCGGAACAGCGCGGTCACCGCGAACCAGTCGGCCAGGGCGCCGACCATGCCCGCCTCGGACGCCGCCCGCACATAACCCACCCAGTCGCCGGCCCCGCCGCGCGACTCCAACCACCGGCACACCAGGTAGATGATGGTGGCGACGGCGAGCAGCCCGGTGGCGAGAGCCTTCATCCGCCACAGGTCCCGGCGTTTGGCCGCGTCGTCGGTGAGGGTGGCGAATACGCCCGGTGGTTCGGCCGGGCCGCCGGGGGCGGACGCCCCAGCAGCGGATTCGAGCACCGCGCTACTACCGGTCGCTTTCTCCATACCTCCCATTCTGCTGTGTTGATGGCGCTGCCTCCGGCAGCGCGGGGTCGGGGCCCTCGTGACCCCGGCCACGGAGGTGCACCATCTGAGCGGACAGAAGGGGAATCGGCCGGGAGCCGGGCACTGTGTGTTCCGCAGTGTCCGGCGAGGCCCGCTCCGGTGACCTGGGCGGCGGTGTGGATGTAGTGCTCGAAGGCGGGGGTCCGGCTGATACCGGGAGGGAGATCGGCCGGTCACGGTCCGTTGTCCGGGTGCCCGGGCGCCGGGGTGGTCCGGCTCCGGCGGATGTACACGCGGTGAAGGGTGGGTTCTGCTCTTGCGGATATGCCGACACCACGGCCGGCGTGGGTAGGCTCACACCGAGGCGGTGCCCAGCGGCTGCTGTCTTTGGACGGCCGACTGCCGTCCGCACCCACCGGGGCGCCTGTAAGTGCCTACCGGGACCAATCGAACCACCCGGGCGGGGATGGGGCCTAGAGTGGAACGCACGTGAACCGTCCGACCGAGGAGCCCACGCTGTCCACCGAAGACCTGCTCGATATCGGGAAATCCGCCGATCGATCGGCGCCGGTGCGTACCCCGCGGACCGACGGTCGTAAGCGCCGCTGGCGGCAGCACAAGATCGACCGCCGGGAGGAACTGGTCGACGGCACGCTGGCCGCGGTGCGGACGCGCGGCGGGAATGCCGGAATGGACGAGATCGCGGCCGAGATCGGCGTGTCGAAGACCGTCCTGTACCGGTACTTCTCGGATAAGAACGACCTGGTGAATGCCGCGATGCAGCGGTTCATCGAAATAACGCTGATGCCGCGTGTCTACGGTGCGATCAGTCTCGATGCCGACGAGTACCAGCTGGTGCGCTCGGCGCTGGCCGAATACGTGGGCGCGGTCGACGAGGATCCCGAGGTCTACCGGTTCATCATGGGGACCGGTTCCGGCGATCCGTCCTCGCTGGCCGATTTCGAGCGACTGTTCGCGGAGGTGGTCGCCGCCGCGATCACCGAACGCGGCAGCGAGCGCGGGATCGAGACCGAAGGCGTCATGCTGTGGTCGTATGTGCTGGTGGGCGGCATCCAGCTCGCGACGCACTGGTGGACCATGCACAAGACCCTGCCCCGCGAAGAGGTCATCGATTACCTCACGATGATGGTGTGGAGTGCCATCGAGGGGATGGCCCGGGCGGGTGGTTCGCGTACCAAGTTCGCCGAGCAGGAGCATGTGCTGCCCCCTGTCTCCCCCGACGACCAGGCCGTCTGAGCCGGCGCGCGCACCGGGCTCGACATCCGGGCCTGTTTGGCTAGTCTGATCCCGTGCGGTGACGAGGAACCGGCTGCGTTCTTCTGTCGTCGTAGGCGCGCGTCGGCACCAACGGAGGTACCTCGATGGCGAAACAAGTGCCGACATCTCGGCTGGCCCGCGGCACCAAACTGGGTGCTGTCGCGGCCGGCTCGATGATGCGCAGGCAACGCGCCCGGATCTCGATGCGCGGGCGGTCGGAGGCCGTGCGTGCGCGGATGGCCGAGGAATCCATCCTCCGCAGTACCGAACAGCTGGTCATGGTGCTGGGCACCATGAAGGGCGTGGCCATGAAACTGGGCCAGATGATGTCGGTACTGGATCTGGACCTGGTGCCACCGGAACACCGCGAACGCTTCCAGAAACGGCTGGCGGTGCTGCGCAACGCGGCGCCATCGGTGTCGTTCGAGGCTATGCGCGCGGTGATCGAGGAGGACTACGGACAGCCGCTGGACGCGGTGTTCGCCGAGTTCGAATCCCAGGCCATCGCGGCCGCCTCCATCGGCCAGGTCTATCTGGCCCGGCTGCACGACGGCCGCCAGGTCGCGGTGAAGGTGCAGTACCCGGGGATAGACGCGGCGGTCCGGGCCGATCTGAAGAATCTGAACATGTTCCGCCGGGTGCTGCAGTCGGCGATGCCGTGGGTGACCCCCGCGGTCCTCGACGAACTGCGGTTGAACATGGAAGCCGAACTCGACTATCACATCGAGGCCGAAACCCAGCAGGACATCGCGGCGCTGTACGCCGACCATCCGTTCGTCGTGGTGCCGCGGCCGGTCCTCGAGCACAGCACACGGCGGGTGCTGGTCACCGAATATCTGGCGGGCACCGCGTTCGAGGATGTCCGCAAGATGCCGCGGGCCGAACGTGACCGGGTCGGCGAGATCATCTATCGCTTCTACGTCGGGTCGCTGTTCAATTTCAACGAGTTCTGCGGGGACCCGCATCCGGGCAATGTGCTGCTCGCCGCGGACGGCCGGGTCGGGTTCCTGGATTTCGGGCTGTTCAACCGGATGGATCCCGAACACGTCCGGTTCGAGGCGATCTGCCTGTGCGCCGCCGCCGAGGACCGGGGCGAGGATCTACGCGAACTGATGATCCAGCGCGGTGTCATCGATTCCGAGGACGAGATCGGCGTCGAGGAATGTCTCGAATACGTCCTCTCGGCCTCCGAATGGTGTCTGGTGGACCAGGAACTCACCATCACCCCGGAACTCGCCAGCGGTGCGTTCCTGCTGGCCGTGGACCCGCGGTCCAGCGAGTTCTCCGGTATGAAACAACAGAATCTGCCGCCGGAGCATCTGTTCTCGCGACGGGCCGATTTCCTGACCTTCGGCATGCTGGGTCAGCTCGAGGCGACCGCCAATTGGCATCGCATCGCCCGGGAATGGTTGTACGGCGACGAACCGGATACCGAACTCGGCCGACTCCATCGACAGTGGCTGGCCCAGCGCCGGCCGGCCAAGCGCGCCAAGCGGCGCACGGGTTAGCGCCGCACCAACACACATTCAAGGGGTTCGATCCATGACGGACACACGCGAATTCGATCTTGTCGTATTCGGCGCCACCGGCTTCGTCGGCAAACTCACCGCCCAGTATCTGCTGGGCGCGGCGCCGGCCGGAGCGCGGATCGCGCTCGCCGGCCGCTCGGCGGACAAACTCGCC
>JABFXT010000589.1 GCA_013361595.1 Nocardia sp.
GGGCCGGCCGAACGCCTGTCCGCGCGACCGCCCGGTCCGGACCGGCCGCCGTGCCGGCCACCATCACGGCGGCCGGTCTCCGGCGCCGGTGGAGCGATTTCGACGATATGGCGGGCCCCGGTGCCGTCGACCGCGATCACCAGTTCCGCGCCGGGCATCCAGCGACCGCGTTCGATACCGTCCAGGGCGCCGGATACCGGCTGCGGGCAGCGCAGATCGGTCAGGATGCCGGTGCTGCGGTAGCGGTGCACACCGGCCCGGCCGTCGGCGTCCACCACCAGCCTGATCCGGGTCCGCCAGCCACCGGTGTCGTCACCCGCTCCGGCGATGGGTTCCACCTCGACCGCGCGCTCGAGCCGGGTGATCCGGCTCAACTGCTCGGATACGACGGCCGCCTTCAGCCGGCGCTGCGCCACCGCGGTGGCGAAGGAGAAATCACAGCAGCCCGCCCCACCCGGTCCCGAGACCGGACAGCCGGCCGGTATCCGGTCCGGTGACGCCTCGACGATCTCCACGGCGTCGGCCCGGCAGAACGAGCCGCCCCGATCCTCGGTGACCCTGGCCCGCACCAACTCGCCGGGTAACCCGTGCCGGACGAACACCACCCGGCCTTCGTGGCGGGCCACGCAGAACCCCCCGTGCCCCGGTGGTCCGAGCCGTACCGACAGCACCCGTTCACGCCAGGAACTCATGGAAGCCTCACCCGTTGTCGCCGTATCCGCGACGTACCGCGCCCGGCGCCGCGGGTTCGCCCGCCACCCGGGCGCGGGCCGAGGAACTGAGCTGCCACGGCACGCTGGTCACCATCACGCCCGGTTCGAACAGCAACCGGCCCTTCAACCGCAGCGCGCTCTGATTGTGCAGTACCTGCTCCCACCAGTGCCCGACCACATATTCGGGGATGAAGACCGTCACCACATCACGCGGTGCGTCCTTGCGCACCCGCTTGACATATTCGAGTACCGGTTTGGTGATCTCGCGGTATGGCGATTCGATCACTTTCAGCGGTACCGGGTTGTCACTTCTCTCCCAGTCCCGCACGAGCGCGCGGGTGTCGTCCTCGTCGACGTTGACGGTGATCGCCTCCAGTGTGTCCGGGCGCCCGGCCCGGGCGTAGGCCAAGGCCCGCCGGGTCGGCAGATGCAGCTTCGATACGAGGACGATCGAATGGGTGCGACTCGGGAGCACGCCGTCCCATTCGTGTTCTTCCAGTTCCCGGGCCACCGAGTTGTAGTGGTGGTGGATCATCTTCATGATCACGAAGATCACCGCCATGGTCACGATCGCGATCCAGGCGCCGGCGAAGAACTTCGTGATCAGCACGATCACCAGGACGGCGCCGGTGGCCACCAGTCCCAGCGCGTTGATGGCCCGGGAGCGCATCATCCGGCGCCGCTCGGCCGGATCGGTCTCCCGGCTCAGCAGCCGGCTCCAATGCCGGAGCATGCCGGTCTGGCTGAGGGTGAACGAGACGAATACCCCGATGATGTAGAGCTGGATCAGCCGGGTCACTTCCGCGTCGAACGCGATGACGAACGCGATCGCGCCGATGGCCAGGAACAGGATCCCGTTGCTGAATGCCAGCCGGTCCCCGCGGGTGTGCAGCTGGCGCGGCAGGAACCGCGCCTGCGCCAGCACCGAACCGAGGACCGGGAACCCGTTGAAAGCCGTATTGGCGGCCAGTACCAGGATGACCGACGTGACCACGGCGACGAAATAGAAGCCCGGGGTGAAACCGCTGAAGACCGCGTGCGCGATCTGCGCGATCAGCGTTTTCTGGTGATAGTCCGCGGGCGCGCCGACGAGCTGCTCGGGATGTTCGGCGAACACCACATGCGCCTGCCGGGCGAGCACGATCATGCCGAGCAGCAACACGATGGCGATCGCGCCCAGCATCAGCAGTGTGGTCGCGGCATTACGCGATTTGGGTTTGCGGAAGGCCGGGACCCCGTTGCTGATCGCCTCGACACCGGTGAGCGCCGCACACCCGGAGGAGAACGCGCGAGCGAGCAGGAAGATCAACGCCAGCCCGGCCAGATGCTCGTCCTCGGCACGCAGTTCGAAGGACGCCGATTCGGCGCGCACTTCGTCGTTCAGCACGAAGATCCGGATCAGCCCCCACACCAGCATGGTGAACATGCCGAACAGGAAGGCGTACGACAGCAGCGCGAACAACCGGCCGGACTCGCGTACCCCGCGCAGGTTCATGGCGGTGATCAGCGCGATGGCGGCCACCGCGAAGAGCACCTTGTGTGTGGCGATGAACGGGATGGCCGAGCCGATCGTCGACGCGGCCGACGAGATCGAGACCGCGACCGTCAGGACATAGTCCACCAGCAACGCACTACCGACCGTCAGGCCGGCCGTGGCGCCGAGGTTGGTGGTGACCACTTCGAAGTCACCGCCGCCGGACGGGTAGGCATGCACATTCTGCCGATAACTGGTGACGACGATGACCAGCACGACCGCAACGGCCAATCCGAGCCACGGAGCGTAGGCGTAACCGGCGAGTCCGGACACCGACAGCACCAGGAAGATCTCCTCGGGCGCGTATGCGACCGAGGACATCGCATCCGAGGCGAACACCGGCAGCGCGATTCTTTTCGGCAGCAGGGTGTGGCCCAGCGAGTCACTACGGAATGGCCGCCCCAACACCAGACGCTTGGTGGCGGTCGTCAACTTCGACACTGGACGGAGCATAAGCCCCCGCGCCCCGCTGCGCTGCGAGGCATCACCGGAAGGCGGGGTTTGACGGCCCTCGGTGGGGGGAACGAGGCTGAGGGCGAGAACCAGCGAGTACGGTTCGTTTTCGCAGCAGCCACACGGCTGTTTCACTTGCCGCAGGGCAGACCGAGTCAGGAGCGAGGTTCACCGTGTACGTGGTGATCATGGGATGCGGCCGGGTAGGGGCGTCGCTGGCCCGTGCCCTGGTCCGGATAGGTCACGAGGTCGCCGTGATCGACCGCAACCCGGACGCGTTCCGCCGGTTGGGCGCGGATTTCCCCGGTGAGCGGGTCGTGGGCGTCGGTTTCGACCGCGACGTACTGCGCCGGGCCGGTATCGAACGGGCGGGCGCCTTCGCGGCCGTCTCCTCCGGTGACAACTCCAACATCATCTCCGCCCGGGTGGCACGGGAGATGTTCGGTATCGAACGGGTGGTCGCCCGCATCTACGACGCCAAACGCGCCGCCGTGTACGAGCGCCTCGGAATCCCGACCATCGCGACCGTGCCCTGGACCACCGACCGTTTCCTGCACACGCTGATCGGCGACGCGGGCACCACCACCTGGCGGGATCCCACGGGCACCGTGGCCGTCGCGCAACTCCTCCTGCACGAGGAGTGGTACGGGCGCACGGTCAGCGAACTCGAGGACGCCACCGGCGCCCGGGTCGCCTTCGTCATCCGATTCGGGCAGGGCATCCTGCCGGACGCGAAAACGGTCGTCCAGGCCGACGACATCGTGTACGTGGCCGCCACCTCCGGCTCCGCCGGTGAGGCCGTCGCGCTCGCCGCGAAACCTCCAGCCAGCAAGGACTGATATGAAAGTGGCCATCGCCGGAGCCGGGGCCGTCGGCCGGTCCATCGCCCGCGAACTACTCCGTTCGGGACACAGCGTGATGCTGCTCGAACGCCAGCTCGACCATATCGACCGCGATTCGGTACCCGAAGCCGTCTGGGTGCACGCGGACGCCTGCGAACTCGCGCTGCTCGAGGACGCCGGCCTCGAGGACTACGAAGTGGTCATCGCCGCGACCGGCGACGACAAGGCCAATCTCGTGCACAGCCTGCTGGCGAAAACCGAGTTCGGGGTTCGCCGGGTGGTCGCGCGGGTCAACGACCCCCGCAACGAATGGCTGTTCGACGATTCGTGGGGAGTCGATGTCGCCGTCTCCACGCCCCGCCTGCTCGCCTCGCTCGTGGAGGAGGCGGTCTCGGTGGGCGATCTGGTCCGGTTGATGACCTTGCGGCAGGGCCAGGCCAATCTGGTCGAACTCACCCTGCCCCCGGATACGACACTCGCCGGAAAACCGGTACGTAGTCTGACCCTGCCGCGTGATTCCGCGCTGGTCACCATTCTGCGTGGCGGCCGGGTCATCGTGCCGCAGCCCGACGACCCGTTCGAGGGCGACGACGAACTGCTGTTCGTGGTTTCCGCGACCGCCGAGGAGGAATTGCGCGCGGTGCTGGCCCCGCACGGTATCGAACCCGTGAGCGGCCGCACCACCGGCCTGGCTCCCGCTCAGGATGCCGAATACTGACCACCCGACAGCATTCGGCCCGTTCCTGAACGCTGGCGTCAGGCCGCGAGCGGCTGGGCGGCGCGCGAGCGCAGTTTGTTCAGTGCCCGGTACTGCATGACGCGGACCACGCCGGGGGTGGTGCCGATCGCCACCGCGGTCTCGGCGGCGCTCCAGCCCAGCACGATCCGCATCACCAGCACCTTCCGGTGCACGGGGTTGAGTTGAGCCATCAGGGCGCGGACCAGGTCGCCCCGTTCGGCGGCGAGCGCCCATTCCTCCGGGCCGGCCGCGGTCGATACCGCGTCGGGGAATTCGGCCACCGGATAGGCGGGATGCACCTGTGCGCCCCGGAAGGCATCGGACACCTTGTTCGCCGCGATGCCGTACACGAACGCGAGGAACGACTTCCCCTGGTCCCGGTAGCGCGCGATGGCCTGCACGGTGGCCATCAACACCTCCTGCGCCACATCGTCGGCGGTGACGTGCAGATGGTTCGCGGTGCCGAGACGCGTCCGGCAATAGCGCTGCACCAGCGGCTGGATCAGTCGCAGGATCTCGGCCACGGCGGCGCGATCACCCGCGGCCGCGGCCGGGACGAGAATTTCCAGTTCCGCGGACACCAGGCGGCTCCGGGACCGCACCGGATGCTCGTGCCCCCGCTCCGGGCGGGTGATCGTGTGCTGCTCGGTTCGCATTCGCCAGTCCTCTCGGCAGATCGTCTTCCTCAGACGATCGTCCGATGAATGACGGCCCGGAGATAGACACCAAAGGGTGGGTTCTCGACCACCCTTACGGATGACACGGACCCACCCTGTGGACGACGTGGGGTCAGTCGGCGGCGGAATGCCGTCCGGAAGCGGCGGGCAGATGTCCCGCGCGGCGCACCGCCCAGACCGTCACCACCAGCGCGACGGCGGTGAGCGGCCAACCCATCGCGATCCGCGCCGCGGCGAGCCAGCCGGTGCTGTCCGCGTCGTACAGGTGGTGCTGCACCAGATAGCGGGCACCGAACACCAGTACCCAGGCAACGGTCGCGATGTCGTAGAGGCGGACCACCCGGGGGTCGCCGCGCCAGTCGCCGCCGTGGCCGTTGAGTACTCCCCACACCACCCCGACCAGCGGTCGCCGGATCAGGATCGAGATCAGGAAGGCGGCACCGTAGAGCAGGCTGGTGTAGATGCCGAACAGGAAGAATCCCTTGGCCTCCCCGACCCGCCAGGCGATCAGGGCACAGATACCCACGCCCACGAAACCGGAGATCGCCGGCTGGATCGGTTCGCGGCGCACCAGTCGCCACACCAGGACCGCCGCCGCCACCCCGAGCGCCGCCCAGATCGCCGCGGTGAGCCCGAAAAGGGTGTTCACCGGAACGAAGATCAGCACCGGCAATGTCGAGTAGATCAGGCCGCCGAAACCGCCCAGCTGTTCGAGCAGCGTCTGCTGCGCCGGTTCGGCCGGGTCGTCGTCGGGCGCACCCTCGGCGGGTGGCGAATCAGGGACGGCCTCGACCCGGGGCAGTCGCGTGGTGGCGTACTCGTCGCTCGATGGCATACGTCAGCTGTTTCCGCGCAATTCGTAGTAGGGGTTGAAGATCACCTTACGGCCTTCGCGTTCACCGATCCGGCCACGCACCATGATGCGTCGGCCCGATTCGATACCCGGGATCCGGCGGCGCCCGATCCACACCAGTGTGATGGCGTCGGTGCCGTCGAAGAACTCCGCCTGCACGCTGGCACCCGAGGCCTGCGGACAGGAGTCGACGCTGCGCAGACGGCCCAGCATCGTCGCCTCCTCGCCACGCCGGCACTCCGACACCCGACAGGCGCCCGAAGCGTCGGCCGTCTCCGCCAGCTCCTCGGCGTCGAGCTGATCGAGATCCTCGGTCAATCTGCGGCCGAGCCTGCGAAAATATCCGGTCGCGGACTTGGCGCCCGCTTTTCTTCCTGCCGCGGAAGACATCGCCTGCTCTCCTGTGCGCGGATGACATGGGTCGCACACCATCCGAATTTCCTGCTACGGCCCGGCTGTGGCCGTACCCGCCACTGTAGATGGGTACCGGCGGCACCGCTACGCTCGGTCCGGTGTTCGCTACCCCACGTCCGGCTGTCGTCGTCGCCCTGCCGGGAACCGGTTCCGACGCATACTTCGCCCGCCGCGCGTTCGGCCCCGCATCCGCCGCCGCCGGGCTCGATTTCGTCGCGGTCGATCCGGATCCGGACGCGGTGATCGAGAGTTATCGCACAGCCCTGGACGACGCCGCGGCCCGCGGCCCGGTACTGGCGGCCGGGATATCGCTCGGCGCAGCGGTGGCCGTGGAATGGGCAGCCGACCGCGACCCGGCCGGCATCAGCGGTGTCGTCGCGGCACTGCCCGCGTGGACCGGTCCCGATACCGCGCAGTGTCCCGCCACCCACAGCGCCGCGGCCACGGCCGCCCAGCTGCGGGCCGACGGCCTCGAACCGGTGCTCGCCCGGATGCGGGCGAGCAGTCCCGGTTGGCTGGCCGACGCGCTCACCCGGTCGTGGCGGTCCCAGTGGCCCGGACTGCCGGGTGCGCTGGAGGAGGCCGCGCAGTACAAGTGGCCGGAGGCGGCCCTACTGGAATCGCTGGACGTACCGCTGGCGGTGATCGCGGCGGCCGACGATCCGGTGCATCCGGTGACCGTGGGCCGGGAATGGGCCCGCCTGGCGCCCCGATCGGTGCTCACCGAACTGACACTCGACGAATTCGGCGCCGATCCGGGCATTCTGGGACGGCTGGCGCTGAGCCATCTCGGCTGACGCCGTCGCATCACTGTCCACGGTCCCGCGATCCCGCGCCCGGCCACCGCCGGAATCAGGATCGCGGGTCGTCGATCAGTTCCGGCCGAGCTGCTGCATCGCCGAACCCTGCGCGCCACGCCGCGGCTGCTGCGGCTGCTGCGGCGGCAGTACCGCGGGTGTCGGCGACGGCCGGGCACTCGGGGGCGGGGTCGCCACCTGCTGCTGGGCCTGCTGTTGCTGCTGCTGATGGGCCGCGGTGAGCTGTTCGGCGAGTTGCTGGGGCAGTACCACCGGCAGCGGTTCCCGCACCGGCAGCGCGTCGGTACCGCGCCGGATGATCGTTTCGCTCAGCACCGTGCGTGCCGCCACCACCAGCGGCCCGCCCGCTGCGGTCGAGCCCGACGGCCCGGCCGCGACCAGCCGGATCATCCAGCGATAGCCGTCCACACCGATGAATCGCAGATCCGCGCCCTCGGTGACCGCCACCAGTTCCCGGCCCCACGGGCCCTTCTCCACCGAGACCCGGGCGCCGTCCTTGCGCAGCGATTCCGCGAGGTCGGCGGCGACGGTGCGCCACTGCCCCTTCGACTTCGGCGCGGCATAGGCCGCCACGGTGATCCGACCGTGCTCGGTGGCCAGATGGACCGCCTGCGGAGTGCCCTGCGGGGTCATCTCGACCTGCAACTGCCCGCCCGGCGGCACCGGCAGGATCACCGAGCCCAGATCGAGCCGGGTGTCGGCGAAGTCCTCCAGCACCTCGGCGACATCGTCGTAGTCGTAGGGACCACGCCGCTGCGGTTCGGTATCGGGATCGTCGATCGCGGCATCGTAGGCGTCGCTGTAGGCGGCGCCGCCGTAACCGTCGTCGTAGCTCTCGTCGTACTCGTCGCGGTAGGAATCGTCGGCGTAGGAATCGTCGTAGTCGGCGCGGTGGTACCCGCCCTCGTCGTACTCCTCGTATTCACCGGCCTCGTACTCGCCGGTGTCCTGCCCGTCGTCGGATCTGCGTCCGCCGGATTTCCGTCGTCCGAACATGTCAGGCCTCCTTGCCGTCGGCGGCGTCCGCCCCGCCCGGCGTCAAACTCGCGTGTCCCCCACTGGATCCGTGCCCGCCCGTACCGCGGGCCGACTCGTCGAGCCGGTCCACCGCCACGAAATCGACCAGTTCCACCCGCTGCACCAGCAGCTGGGCTATCCGGTCGCCCCGGCGCAATTCGACGGCGGTACGCGGATCGTGGTTGATCAGGCACACCTTGATCTCGCCTCGATACCCGGCGTCGATCGTCCCCGGTGTGTTCACCACGGATAGTCCGGCCTTGGCCGCCAGCCCGGAGCGGGGATGGATCAGGCCCACGGTGCCCACCGGCAGCGCGACGGCGATACCGGTGCCTACCAGTACCCGCTCCCCCGGCTCCAGGACGACATCCTCGGCGGTACACAGATCCACGCCCGCGTCGCCCTCGTGGGCACGCGTCGGCATCGGGATCCCGGGGTCCAGCCGGAGCAGCGGTATCGGTGAGAGTGCGTTCACGTCCGACCAGCCTACGCGCAGGCCCGGCGTACGTGTCGCTTAGTGTTGAGTCGTGTCCGACCAGCCTCGACCCACCGAAACCGAGCACCCCGCGCAGCGCCTCTCGCGCCCGGAAGCGACCGTCTATCGCGAGCGTCTGTGGGTGCCGCTGTGGTGGTGGCCGGTGGGTTTCGCCCTCGCCGGTCTACTCGCCGCGGAGATCCATATGGGAGCGCCCGGCCTGCGGGCCTGGCTGCCGTATGTCCTGCTGTTCCCGGTACCCGTCTGGGTGCTGCTGTGGATGAGCCGGCATCGGCTCGAGGTCACACCGGATGCGACGGGCACACCCGAACTACGGGTGGATCGCGCCCATCTTCCGGTGTCCTTCGTCGCTCGTGCGACCGCGGTGCCCAAGAGCGCCAAGAGTGCGGCACTGGGCCGCCAGCTCGATCCCGCGGCGTACGTCCAGCACCGCCCGTGGATCGGCACCCTGGTGCTGCTGGTGCTCGACGATCCCGATGACCCGACGCCCTACTGGCTGGTCAGCACGCGCCGGCCCACAGCGGTCCTCGCCGCGCTCGGGATCCCGAGCGCGGGCTGACCTCACGTCCCGCTCAGGCCGCGCAATCCATGCAGATGAGCTGACCGCCGCTCTCGCTGGCCAGCCGGCTGCGGTGGTGTACCAGGAAACAGCTCGAGCAGGTGAACTCGTCGGCCTGCTTCGGGATCACCCGAACCGTCAGCACTTCCTCGGACAGGTCCGCGCCGGGGAGTTCGAACGACTCCGCGGTATCGGATTCGTCGACATCCACGACGGCGGACTGGGCCTCGTTGCGACGAGCCTTCAGCTCCTCCAGCGAATCCTCCGACACATCGTCGGATTCGGTGCGCCTCGGTGCGTCATAGTCGGTTGCCATGTCGTCTTCCCCTCGTCCTTACTCCGTATATCCGGATCGGCACACGCCGTCTTCTCGACCGCGCCCGCCGCCCCGCCGGTGGTGCACTTCACACCCGCACCGGTCCTCTATCAGGGCGAATCCGGCAGACTCACCTCTGATAGCGTCCGGACAACGCATGAGTTGCCCTGCTTGTTCCCACGACCGAACGCCGATTTACTCATGGATATTTCGGTCTGGGCGGGCAGACAATAGCGGACCGTGCGGAAAATGTCGCAATCGAAACCCGGCCGTGTCGAAACCGCTGGGCAATCGATACGCGGCGCGGAGCGTGCCGTGACCGGCCCCGGTAACGCGCCCGGAGCGGCCTGGGTAATGCGCGGCACGCGAGTCCGGGTACGTACAGTATCGACGTGGTTTCACTGATCACCGAAGGCAGTCCGACGGATGCAAAAGGCCGTCCGTATCCGCGCCGACGGCCGCGTCCCTGGCTCGTCCTCGTCATCGTGCTCGTAGTTGTTTGCGCAGGTCTGTGGGTAAAAGCACTGACCACCAACGATGACGACCACACGCCGATGGCGTGCAGTTCCCCGACCCCCGCGACCGATCCCAAGGCCGGCCCGCAGCCGCTGCCCGGACAGCGGGTGGGCTCGAGCCGGCTCGAGGACGTGGAACCGGCGCCGATGGGTGGCACGAAGGTGCGTGTCCTGAACGCCAACGGTCAGCGTGGTCAAGCCGCGCATGTCGCGGCACAGCTCGGTGATCTGGGTTTCGGCAGCCCGCCCGGCGATCCTTACGGTAACGATCCGGTATACGCCAACGGTGATCTGGAATGCACCGGGCAGATCCGGTTCGGTGAGAACGGCCGTCCGGTGGCGGCGGCGGTGCAGCTCGCGGTGCCGTGTGCCGAGCTCGTCGAGGACAAACGGTCCGACGAGTCGGTCGATCTGGTGCTCGGTTCGCTGTTCGGTGGCGACCTCCAGCCGAACAACGACGGCGAAGAGGTGCTGCGGTTGCTGAAGAACCCGGTCAGCGGCGAGAGTCCCGCGATCGACGCGGATATGCTCGCGGCGGCGCGCACCGCACGCTGCTGACGGTCCGGCCCGAGCCGTCAGTTCTCCGGAATCGGGTCGGATACGCCGAGCCGGTCGAGCAGCGCGAACAGTTCGTCCCCGATACCGGGAGCGGCGGCCACCACCAGCGCCCCTTCGGCGCCGGTGGTGGGTAGCGGCGGCAGCCGCAGCACCGCACCCGCCTCGGCCGCGATCAACGCACCGGCCGCCCAATCCCACGGATTCAAGCCGTGTTCGTAGTGCGCGTCCACCCGCCCCTCGGCGACCATGCACAGATCCAGCGCCGCCGCACCGATCCGGCGGATATCGCGCACATGCGGCAGCAGGTCGGCGATACAGGCGGCCTGTTTGGTCCGCCGGGGCACTCCGTAGGCGAACCCGGTGGCGACCAGTGCCAGCCGCGCCGATTCCACCCGATTGGCGCGCAGCGGCGTATCGGTGCCGTCCGGGCCGATCCGCAGTGCGCCCGACCCGGCCGCCGCGGTGTAGACCGTCGACGCGGCCACATCGGCCACGGCCCCGGCGACCGGCCGGCCGCCGCGTACCGCCGCCACCGAGACCGCGTACGCCGGGATGCCGTACAGGAAGTTCACGGTGCCATCGATCGGGTCCACCACCCACACCACCTCGTCGTCGCCCGCCGCGGCCAGATCGCCGCCGCCCTCCTCGCCGAGGATGTGATCGTCGGGGCGCAGCCGGGCCAGTTCGTCGCGGATCAGCTGTTCGGTTTCGGTGTCGACGACGGTCACCGGATCGGTCGGGGTGCTCTTGGTACGGACCGCGGCTTCGGCGGCGGCGGTGGAGGCGAAGACCTCGGGCCGCCGAGCCCGGACATGCGCGGCCGCGATACCGGCCAGATGGGTGGCGATCCGGCGCAACACGGTGGCGTCGGCGGGGGCGGGTTCGGTGGCAGCGGTGAGAGACCAAATCGTTTCCGGCACGTCCTCCATCGCAGCACAGATCCTGCGGTCGGGGCATCCGGGCGCGCGCATTACCCTTGTCGTGCACACCACACCGGCCGAGTGCGGCCCCGGAGGAGGCAACACGACGCGTGTGGCCGGCCGATGCCGCCCGGAGTTGTTCGCGCGCGGCCCCGCCCCACACGAAAACCGGTGCGGCGCACGACCACATCTGCCAGCACAGGGAACGAGGGAACCCGCATGTCCGTTCGACGGCACGCGTTCGGTATCGATATCGGCGGCAGCGGCGTCAAGGGCGCCGCGGTCGATCTCGAGACCGGGGAGCTCGTGCACGACCGCATCAAGATCTCGACCCCGCATCCGTCCACCCCGGACGCGGTGGCCGCGGCGGTGGCCGAACTCGTCGAGACCGCGAACTGGGACGGACCGGTGGGCCTGACCCTGCCCTGCGTGGTCCTCGGCGGTGTCGCGCACACCGCCGCGAATGTCGACAAGGCCTGGATCGGCACCGACGCCCGGGCGCTGTTCTCGACAGCGCTCGGCGGCCGGAAGGTCACCGTGCTCAACGACGCCGATGCCGCCGGACTCGCCGAGGACCGCTACGGCGCGGCCCGCGATATCGACGGCCTGGTGCTCTTGCTGACCTTCGGTACCGGGATCGGTTCCGCGTTGCTCAACAACGGCTCGCTCGTCCCGAACACCGAACTGGGACATCTCGAGATCGGCGGTATGGAAACCGAGCACCGGGCCGCCGCGTCGGTCAAGGAGCGGGAGAACCTGGACTACCCGGAGTGGGCCGCCCGGGTGAGCACGGTACTGAGCGGTCTGGAGGATCTGTTCTGGCCGACGGTGTTCGTGGCCGGCGGCGGGATCAGCCGCGACGCCGACCAGTGGATTCCGCTGCTCACCAACCGCACCCGCGTGGTCCCCGCGAACCTACGGAACACAGCGGGTATCGTCGGCGCGGCCATGGCCGTCGCCGCCGGGATCACCCCCTGAGGTTGTGCACGGCACAGGCCAGGGCACACTGGTCGGATCGTTACAATGGAAGAACCCGGCGGTGAGCCGGACCCCCGACCGGCGTTTTAGCCGGTAAACCCGACAGACCGCTCCGCCGGAATACTACTCTGGCGTGACGCCGCACGAGACCGTCACGAAAGGGCGTACGTGGTAGCCACGAATACCCGTCAGACAGCCGAATCGGCCGACGCCGAGGCCACGGAAGTTCCCGCGGCACGCCCGGCTCGCAAGGCCGCGGCCAAAAAGGCCCCGGCCAAGAAGGCCGTTGCCAAGAAGGCTCCGGCCAAGAAGGCCGCTGCCAAGAAGGGAGCCGCCAAGAAGGCGCCGGCCAAGAAGGCCGGGAGCGCCGGTGCCCCGGGCGCGGGCGAGGAGCAGCTCGACGATGATTCGCTCGAAGAGGCGGATCTCGGCGATCTGGAGGTCTCCGAGGACGATCTCGCCGAAGAGGGCGACGAACTCGTAGCCGAGGCCGTCGAGGAGGAAGCCGAGGGCGAGGCCGCCGACGGCACCTCCGAACCCACCGCCGCGGACAAGGCCTCCGGCGATTTCGTCTGGGACGAGGAGGAGTCCGAAGCGCTGCGTCAAGCGCGTAAGGACGCCGAACTCACCGCCTCCGCCGACTCGGTGCGCGCCTACCTCAAGCAGATCGGCAAGGTCGCGCTGCTGAACGCCGAGGAGGAGGTCGAACTCGCCAAGCGGATCGAGGCCGGGCTCTACGCCGCGGAGAAGATGCGCGAGTTCACCGAGGCCGGGGAGAAACTCCCCGTGGCCACGCGCCGCGATTTCAACTGGATCATCCGGGACGGCAACCGCGCCAAGAACCATCTGCTCGAGGCGAACCTGCGTCTGGTGGTCTCGCTGGCCAAGCGCTACACCGGCCGCGGTATGGCATTCCTGGATCTCATCCAGGAGGGCAATCTGGGCCTGATCCGCGCCGTCGAGAAGTTCGACTACACCAAGGGCTACAAGTTCTCCACGTACGCCACCTGGTGGATCCGGCAGGCCATCACCCGCGCCATGGCCGATCAGGCGCGCACCATCCGTATCCCGGTGCACATGGTGGAGGTCATCAACAAGCTCGGGCGTATCCAGCGCGAGCTGCTCCAGGATCTGGGCCGGGAGCCCACTCCGGAGGAGCTGGCCAAGGAAATGGACATCACCCCGGAGAAGGTGCTGGAGATCCAGCAGTACGCCCGGGAACCCATTTCGCTCGATCAGACGATCGGCGACGAGGGCGACAGCCAGCTCGGTGATTTCATCGAGGACTCCGAGGCCGTGGTCGCGGTGGACGCGGTCAGCTTCACCCTGCTGCAGGATCAGCTGCAGTCGGTGCTGGAGACCCTGTCCGAACGCGAGGCGGGTGTGGTGCGGCTGCGGTTCGGCCTCACCGACGGCCAGCCGCGCACCCTGGACGAGATCGGCCAGGTCTACGGGGTCACCCGTGAGCGGATCCGGCAGATCGAATCCAAGACCATGAGCAAGCTCCGGCATCCCAGCCGGTCGCAGGTCCTGCGCGACTACCTGGACTGAGGTCCGGTAGCGCTCGCGCAACGGCCCCTGGACACATCCGGAACCTGCGGTTCCCGCGGAGCCCAGGGGCCGTTGCGCGTCTACCCCGTTTCGGTTGCCGGTCACGCACCGGAGGGTCCCGGC
>JABFXT010000385.1 GCA_013361595.1 Nocardia sp.
GAGCGGGGCTCGGCAACGGCTGCGATTGCGGAGGCGGCACCTGCGCCTGGGGGCGCGAGGGCTGCTGGGGAGCACCGGCGGGCACGAGCCAGATCAGCGGGCCGCTGATCGCGTCACCGAGCCGTACCTGGGTGGGCCGGTCGATGGGGACGGGCCCACCGAGCCGGCGCGCGTCGACGAACACTCCGTTGGTGCTGCCGTTGTCGGTGAGTACCCAGGCCCCCGACTGCCAGGCCAGTATCGCGTGTACCCGAGATACCAGCGGACTGTCGACGAACAGCGTCACCTCGGGCGCGCGCCCCAGCGTGATCTGCTGATTCGAATCGAAGACTCGTTCGGTTCCATCATGGCGCACCGTTATGGTGCGCACCCCCGGTGCAGACATGCAGCGGATACTATTCCATTACCCGGGCATCGGAGGTGCCCCCGAGCGGGGGCTATGTCTCCGCTCCGGAGGCAACGATCAGCACTCGAACCGGCCGAAATGGGGGAGGATCCATGCCGAAACTCTCGACCTCTGCTGTCGTCGTCTCGGCGCTGTGCGCACTACTGCTGGTCACCGGGTGTACCCGATCCGTGGACGGCCACGCGGTATCGATCTACGACAACCCCTTCCAGGTGGCCGGTCTGCCGACCACGAGCGGCCCCAGCGGTCCGCGGGAGAACGCCCCCACCTCCGACCTGGTCGCCGAGCACAGTGACGGCGGCGATATCGATACGCTGGCGCTCAATGCCGTCACCGATGTGCAGGCGTACTGGGACGAGCACTACGCCGCCGAGTTCGACGGTGATTTCGTACCGGTGGACAAGCTGATCTCCTGGAGCGCCCGCGATTCGCGACGTGATTCGGTGGAGTTCTGCACCGAATCGACCTATCGCATGGTGAACGCGGCCTACTGCCGCCTGGACAACTCCATCGGCTGGGACCGAGCACTACTGCTGCCCACCATGACCGAGACCTTCGGGCAGATGTCGGTGGTGATGGTGATCGCCCACGAGTACGGGCACGCCATCCAGAACAATGCGAAGATCGTCGACCGCGACGATCCGGTCATCGTGAAGGAACAGCAGGCCGACTGCTTCGCCGGTGCGTATATGCGCTGGGTGGCCGAGGGGAAATCGGACTACTTCACCATCAACACCTCCGACGGCCTGAACTCGGTGCTGGCCGCGACGGTGGCGATCCGCGATTCCGATCCCGACGACCCCGAGAGTGTGCACGGTTCGGCCTTCGAACGGGTCTCGGCCGTGCAGATCGGTTTCACCGACGGCGCCAAGGGCTGCAAGGGGATCGATATGGACGAGATCGAGCAGCGCCGCGGTGATCTGCCGCAGAGTTTCGGCGGTGCGTCCGGGGAGTTCGAGATCACCGAGAAGAGCCTCGTCGAATTGAGCAAGGCGCTGTCGGTGATCCTGCCGACCCCGAAGGAACCGACCTATCGTTACGACGGGGCGGAAATCGAGTGCAGCGACGGGGTCGCCACCGAACCCGTCACGTACTGCCCGGCGAGCAATACGATCGCCACCAATATCGACGGGCTCGCCGAGCGCGGCACGGCCACCGATGATGCGGAGGTCCCGCTACCGGTGAAGGTCACCGGCGATTTCAACGGGTACGTGGTGTTCATCTCGCGCTACACATTGGCTGTACAGCAGAGCCGGGACCAGGATCTGGTGGGCGCGAAGACCGGGCTGCGGGCGGCCTGTCTGTCCGGAGTGGCCACCGGGAAGCTGGCGGAATCCGGTCGGGCGCAGGGCGATATCACGCTGGCGGCCGGCGACCTGGACGAGGCGGTATCGGGGCTGCTGGCCGACGGCCTGGCCGCCAGTGATGTCGAGGGGAAGACGGTCCCGAGCGGCTTCTCCCGGGTGGACGCGTTCCGTGCCGGGGTTCTCGGCGGGGAGGAAACCTGTAGCGCCCGGTACGAATAGCCGAGGCGTCTCACAGCCCGAACGGTGGCGGTGCGGCCGGTTCGTACCGCATCATGCGGTGGCCGATCAGGATCTCGCTTCCCGGGATCAGCACCACGGGCTGGTGCGGTGGAATACGCACCCAGTCGCGGTAGCCGGCGGCCCGGGTCCGCGTGCCGTTGGTGGACCCGCGGTCGACCAGTGTAACATCCCAGTTCACCAGCCGTAGTTCGGCGTGCGCGCGTGACATTCCGCCGGAATTGTCCACCACCTGGAGTGGAGTGAGCCCGCGCCGGGCCGGTTCGGAGTTCTCCGGGTCGCGGCCCAGTACGGAATCCCCCTCCAGCAGGTAGGTCGCGCCGTCGTCGAGGACCAGGATGCCCAGCGGCGGCCGGACCACTTCGATCAGCGGCTGGGTCTGGTCCACCGGCATACCGCAGACACTGCAGAAGGCCGCACGCGGGTCGGTGGGATGAGCGCGCGCGCATTTGAACCCCATCACCTTGACGGTGCGCGCGTTGCCCTTGGCGGTGGCCTCGGTCCGGCGGCGCAGTTCCGGGTCCAGTGGCGGAGTACCGCGTTCGGCCGGTCCGTGCGCGGCGTAGGGCAGGTCCCGGCGCGGGGTGGGATGCGCGGGCGGGCCGGGCGGTGGCGCGGAATCCCCCGGCCGGGCGCCCGGGGTGGCATCGGCCGCGGTACTCCGGTGCGGCTGCCGGTCACTGATCTCGGTCTCCGCCCGGTGTGGGTCGGTTTCGCCGAGCCCGCGCGACCCGTCGGTGGGTACGGATTCGCCCGGCCCGGTACCGGATGCGCTGCCGCGCTCGGAGAGTTCGACGGTGTCCATCAGCGGTGTCGAGATCGCGGTGACCACGGCGTCCGGGTCCGCTGCCGGATCCGGCCGCCGATCCGGCGATTCCCGGGGCGGCCGGACGGTGTCCGCGGTCTCCCCCGATTCCGGGCCCTCCGGGTGCGTGCGGCTCGAGATCCTGGCCGCCGGCGATGCCGTGTTCCCGTCCGGGCCCGCGGGCGATGTCCAGACGATCACCCCGGCGGCCTCGGCGATCCCCTCCACCAGCCGGCCGATTCCGCGGACCGCCGGGGGCGCGGGCCGATCCAGGTCCGTGTCGACGGCGATATCGTCGACGAACAGCGCGACCGCGCGAGCCGGGGTGGCCGCCGTGCGATCGACGGTGAACGCCGCGTCCCGGCCGTAGAAATATTCGCGGTCCGCGCCGTCGAGCACCGCCGTGACTGCGCCGTGCAGGAAGATCGCGATACGGCCGGGGCCCGCGGCGGAGAGAATACCGAAGTCCGTCGAGTTCGCCGGTCCGGTCCGGTCCCCCTGTGTCATGAGCCATCTGGTGGCTTCCCGGGCGATCAGCGCGCCCGGTCCGTCGGGCCGCCGCGCGGCCGCTTCGTGCACCAGTTCGGCCAGGGCGACCAGGGCGCGCATCGCGGGAGCGTCCGCGGTGGGCCGTTCCGGACCGCGATGGGCGACCAGGACCACCGAACCCGCGACCCGGGCCGCCGCATGCGGTCCGGCGACAACCTCGACCTGCTGATCCCGCATCGGGATCAGCCGCCGTCGGAGTCGCGCTGCGGTTCGCCTGCCACTGCTCCAGGGTATGGCACCGGGCCTCGGCCGCCCTCCCCGAGATCGCCCTCGGTCGGGTAACTTCGACACCGCAGTTTCGATCGGAACGAGGGGCCGGCCCATGGTTCGGATATCGCGTGTCAGCACCGTCGCCGCGGTCGTCGCTCTCGTGGCGGCCGGTTTGTCCGGCTGCGGCGCGCTGGCGGGGACGGCGGTCCCGGGGGAAATCGACGTACGCACCTTGGCGGTCGGTGATTTCCCGGTCGACAGGTTCGACTACCCGGGCGACGCCGGCGACAACGGACCGGTGCTGGAGGGCATCCGCATGGCGGAGGCGGTCGTCACCAGTGACCGGATCGACCCCTCGCTGCGATACGGACGCGGTTCCAAGGTGCTGCCCGATCCGGCCACCGCGATCGACTTCCTGGCCAATGTGTCCGAGCCGGTGCTGAAGAACCGCAAGATGGTGGTCGGTTACGCGGCCAGCGGGGCCGACCGCGACGATCCGGAGGGTCAGACCCGGCCGGACTCCGGCGCCACCGCCGTCACCGTGGTGGCATTGCGTTTCCCCGACACCGCGGCGGCCGGCAGGGCGGCGAAGGAGCTGGAGGACGCCGATATCGGTGTCTCCCCCGACAACCGGCGGCTGAAGTCGGTGGAACATCCGGACGCGCTGGTGCACTGGCGGCCCGGTATCGCCAATATCGGTGCCTTCCTGGCGCAGGACGAATTCGTGATATCCCTGTTCGTCCAGCGGCCGAACGCCGACAGCAAGGATCTGGTGTACTGGGTCGACAAGACGCTCACCGCCCAGCTCGCTCAGCTCGGCCGATTCCGGCCCACTCCCACCGCGGATATCGCGGATCTGCAGGTCGATCCCGAGAACATGCTGTCCCGCGTTGTCGTCGCCGATCGTTCGGGGCAGGTCCCCGATCCCGACAAGTTCGCCGTCTACGGCCGGAACTATCTGATCGCTTCGGCCGACGACCAGCCCGAACGCGCCCGCCTGCTCGATGATTCCGGTTTCGAGAGCGCCGCGTACGCCGACGGTAGCTCGGTGGCCCGGGTGCGCGATCCGGCCGGGGCGCCGATCCTGGTGGACGGGTTCGCCGCGTCGACGGGCGAAGCCTACGATCCACATCCCGCGGTGGCCGATGTCCCCGGTGCCAAATGCCTGCAGCTCAACTCGAAGGGCGATCCGCAGCACCAGTACCGTTTCCGCTGCTTCGTCCCGTACAAGCGGTATGTGGGTGTCGTGTCCAGCGATAGCGAGACCGAGGTCGAGCAGAAGACCGCGGCTCAGTACGCGTTGCTCGCGAACAGCCTCTGATCGCCGCGCCGGCCGGCCGGTGGCCGGTCCGGAATTCGTTGTGGCGCGGACACTCTCGCCGTGCGGCGCGTCGCGCCGATTTTGCTCCAAGGGCAGGCTAGCCTTACCGTGTTCTGCGTCTCATCGCGGCACGAACGTCCGGCGCCCGTATACCCGCCCACCTGTACTTTGAGTCCGCCATAACAATTTGCTATCACACGCGGTAGTTAGGTAACCCTTGCCACGGCTGCGCGAACGCACTAATTTCGCACCGACTCCACACTCCGGTACTCCGAACCACAATTCCGAGAAGGGAAACATTGGTGAAAAGCGTTCTCTCCGAACGTAAGACGCTTCACCCACCTAGCATCGAAGATATCGAGCACCGTGAGTTACCCGAAACCGCCGGACGGGCGGTGCGTGACCTGGCCGCTGAGATCGCGTTCACACTGGCCCCCGCGCCGGACGATACCGCGCGGGCACTGGCCGACCCCGCGCTGATCGCGCAGATCACCGCCCGCGTACCCGAACTCCCCGCGGCGGTACGCCACGCGGTACGCCCGCCGACCGGAGCCGCCGGGGCATGCGTACTGCGGCGGCTGCCCCTGCGCGACGACGAGATCGGTCCCACCCCGCCGGATTGGCAGACAGCGACCGCCTGGACCGCCGAGCCGGATCGGCCGGGCTGTTCGGCCGAGCTGGACATCGCCATGCTCCTGCTCGCCGCGGCCGCCGGGGAGCCGTTCGGCTGGGCCGGTCAGCAGGACGGCCGCCTGGTCAACAACATCGTGCCCGCGGCCGGGCACGAACTCGAGCAGTCCGGTGCCAGCAGCACCGTTCTGCTCAGCCCGCACACCGAGGACGCCTTCCATCCGATGCGCGCGAACCTGCTGCTGCTCGGCTGTCTGCGCAACCCCGACCGCGTCGGCACCACGGTCTCCTCGGTCCGCCGGGTGGAGCTCACCGCCGCGGAACAGGAGACACTGCGCACACCCACGCTGCCGATCCTGCCGGACGTCTCCTACGGGTCCGGATTCGATCGCGCTACCGCCGTACCCGTTCCGACGCTGTGGTGCGAACCCGGACACGAAGGCGAAGCCGAAGCACTCACCGTACGATTCGACCCCGCCTACACACCGCACGACGACGCCGGTCCGGCCTACCGGGCGGCGTACCGGCGGCTGACGGACGAACTCGAACGAGTCTGTGTACCGGCCTGTCTCGAACCCGGCGAGTTGCTCCTCGTCGACAACGATGTCGCAGTTCACGGCCGGGTTCCGTTCGTCGCCCGCTACGACGGCACCGACCGCTGGCTCAAACGGGTGAACATCCGGCTACCCGAACGCCCGCGCCGCGCAGCCGAATCCGGGGAGAATGGATACGGTCAGCGAATCATCGCGCCCTTCGCGCCGCTACCGGCGCAACGGGCGCGGGCAGAGCGGAACGGTGCAGTAGATGATCGAGGATCCGTTGAGCACACGTGACCGAGCGACCCCCCTGCGTGTCCTGAGCCGCGGCGATCTCGCCGACGTGCCGGTGGCTCCGGCCGAGGTCGTCCGCGCGGTGGAGGAAGCGTATATCGCACTGGCGGCCGGGGATTCCGATAATCCACGCAAGCTCAGCGTCGCCAATCCGGACGGCTGGTCGGTCGCCTACGCGATGCTGGGCCGCGACGGCCGGCGCCGGGTGGTCGCGATGAAGACGTCGTACAAATTCGATCCCGGGCACGATCGCACCACCAAGCGGTACTACACGACCATCACGCTGTACGACGACACCACCGGCGCGCCCATCGCCATGATGGACTGCTCCCGGGTCGGCGCCCTGCGCACCCCGGCGGTATCCGCGCTGCTGGTTCGCGAAACACTGCACCGGGACGCGGATACCGTGCTGCTCGTCGGCACCGGTACCCAGGGCCGCAACGCCCTACCGCATCTGCTGGCCGCCAATCCGCAACTGCGCAAGCTGATGCTGTACGGCACCCACCCCGAAGGCATCGAGGCAGTGCACCGGCAGCTGGCCGATTACGCACCGCACGCGCTGCTGGAGAACGTCGCCGACCCCTACGCCGCGGCGGGAACGGCGGATGTGGTGCTGGCGACCGCCGGCCCGGGTACCGAGGTCGCCATCGAATCCGAGCATCTGAAATCGGGGTCGGTGGTGGTGCTGGTGGGTTACGGACTGGCCCCGTCGACCCTGCGCGACGCCGACCGGGTCGTCGCCACCAGTGCCGAGCAGATGGCCCTGACCGGCACCGATATGGCCGACGACAACGGCGAATTGCGCCGGGTGGACGCGGAACTGCCGCAGATCCTGAGCCGGCGTGCCGTGGGCCGGCAGCGCGCGGCGGACAAGATCTTCGTCTACAACAGCGGTCTGGTGCTCACCGATGTCGCAGTAGCCCACGCCCTGGCCGAACGCGCCATCGCCGAAGGCCGCGGCACGGAGGTGGCGTTATGGGATTGACCGGAGCCGATGCCCCCGCCGGGGCCGAACCCGGCCCCGGCGGCCTGTCCGAAGGGACCGTGGCGGCGCCGTTGCCCGCGTACCGCGACCGCTGGGAAGAACACATTCTGAGCGATCCGCAGTTGCTCGGCGATATCGCCTTCGCGATCGGCGGACCGTTCCACCTGATGTATCCGGCCCGCGTGGTCGACAATATCCGCGCTTTCCAGCGGGTTTTCACCGATTCCCGGACGCCGGGCACCGTCTATTACGGCAAAAAGGCCAACAAAGCGGCCTGTGTGGCACGAGCATGTGCCACCGCCGGGGCGGGTATCGATGTTTCGAGCACCGGCGAACTGACCGTGGCGTTGGGCCAGGGAATTCGGGGTGCGGATCTGCTCGTCACCGGACCCGAGAAATCCGACGAGCTGCACTGGCTGGCCGCCCGGCACGGCTGCCTGATCGCCGTGGACAGTATCGGCGAGCTGAAACGTCTGGCAGCATTGGATATTCCGATGAATGTGCTGCTGCGGATGCTACCCGCAGCCTCGGCCAGCCGGTTCGGAATGTCGGCCGAGGAACTCGATCAGGCGGTCTCCGAAGCCGCCGACTATCCCACGATCTCGCTACAGGGATTCAGCTTCCACCTTTCCGGCTACGACCCGGAACCGCGCGCCGAGATGGCCGGGCAACTGATCGACCGGTGCCGGGCCGCCCGTACACTGGGGCATCCGGCCGGAATCATCTCCATCGGTGGCGGCTTCGGTGTCGACTACATTCCCGCTGCCGACTGGTCTGCTTTCCGGCAGCAGGAAACCCGCCGCTGGTTCCATTCCGGCAAGGCATTCGAGTCGTACTATCCGTATTCCTTTCCCGAGCCCGGGCCGGCCATGCTGGCCGCGATTCTTCGACGCGACGATCTGGCCGGCCGCCTGCGCCGCACGGAGACGACGCTGGCGATCGAACCGGGCCGCGCTCTACTGGACCGGGCGGGCAGCACGGTTTTCCGGGTGCAGGGCGGGAAGACCCGCCACGAACACGGGCAGCCCTACCGGCTCCTGACCGTGGACGGATCCAGCCTGAGCCTCTCCGAACAATGGTTCGACAGCGAATACCTCCCCGATCCGGTGCTCTGGCCGGACGGGCCCGGAACGCCGACCGCCACGGTCGTCGGGGCGGCCACCTGCCTCGAATCGGACATGCTGAGCTGGCGCCGCATTCCGTTGCCCCGCGCCGCCGTCACCGGCGATCTGCTGATCTACCCGAATACCGCCGGATATCAGATGGATTCCAACGAATCGCCCTTTCACGAATTACCCCTTCCGCCGAAAGTGGTGCTCTCCGAAGCACCGGGCGGCCGGTATCGCTGGGCCCTCGATCAACCCTGTCAGTGAGACCGCAGCCCCGGTCTCATCGCACCGCCCGATTTCGACGCCCAGGAGATCCGCCATGTCCCTCGTCACCCGTGTCACGGACCTGATCGGCCGCACCCCGCTCTTCGAATTGGCCGCGACCTCGTCCGGCACCCGATTACTGCTCAAGCTCGAACAGTTCAACCCGACCGGCGCCGCCAAGATCCGGATGGCGCGGGAAATGGTCCTCGACGCGGAGCGTCGGGGTTTGCTGCGCGACGGCGGACATATCATCGAATCCACATCCGGAAATACCGGGCTCGGTCTCGCGGTGGTCGCCGCCGAACGCGGCTATCGTTTCACCGCGGTGGTCGATCATCACGCGAGTAAGGACAAACTGCGGGCGATGCGGGCAATGGGCGCGGAGCTGGTTTTCGTCGCCGACGACGGTGACGACGATCTGGCGACCTCGGCGCGGGAAGATCACGCGGCCGCGATGGCGGCGGCGCAACCGGACGCTTTCTTCACCGAACAGCACAACAACGACGCCAATGCCGTCGGCTATTACGCGGTCGCCGAGGAATTACTGGCCGAGGTGGATCGCGTGGATATCCTGCTGTCCGCGGTCGGCACCGGCGGTTCGCTTTTCGGCACCGCGACCCGGTTGCGGCAGCTCGGCTGTGTACCGCGGGTCATCGGAGTGGAACCGGTCGGTTCCATCGCCTTCGGCGGGCCGGGTGGACCGTACTGGCAGTCCGGGACCGGCACCCCGCCCGGCGCCACCATCGGTACCGCCGTGGACTACGACCTGCTCGACGAGGGAATGAAGGTGACGGACCGGGCCGCATTCGCCACCTGCCGCGCGATATCGCGCCGGCTGGGCCTGATGCTCGGCGGTTCCGCGGGCGGTTCGGTCCATGCCGCGCTGACCCGGCTCGAAGAATTCCCGGCCGGATCCACCGTGGTCACCATCGTCTGCGACGGCGGCGAGAAGTATCTCGACACCGTGTTCGACGACGACTGGATGGCCGCCCGAGAGCTGCTCGATCCCGATACCGAGCGCGATGTCCACGCCATGCTCACCCGGTATGCCCCCGGGAGCCGGGGCAATCATCCGGTGGGGGCGGCCGTTTTGAACGACGCTGCCGCCGGGAATACCCACGCCGTCCGCGCCGCCCGGCCGGACGACCACGAACATACGGAGGAATCGGACACTATGGTGCGGGCCCGGTGATCGGCACACCTCTCTCGCGACTTCGTCCCGACGGGCGGCGGCTGGCCGCCCTGGCCACCCCCATCGCGCTGACCCAGCTCGCGCAGGTGGCCGTATCCACTACCAATATCGCGCTGATGGGCGGCCTCGGTGTACGCGCGGTCGCCGCGGGCGGCCTCGCGCTCGTGCTGTTCAACCAGATCCGCACCATGTGCGTCGGATTGATCACCGGTAGCGGCAACCAGATCGCCGCCGCGGTGGGCGCCGCCGGAAGACGCGGCGACGATCCCGACCCCGAGGTCCGCGATGTGGTCCGGTCGAGTTTTCTGATCGCCACCGTCGCCGGCCTGTTGGGCGGCGCGATACTGATCGGCCTCGGCTGGTCGCTGCAGTGGCTCGGTCAGGACGCCGGCGTCCTGGCCGATGCCCGGCCGTTGATGGTGGCACTGGCTCCGGGTCTGCTGCCCTGTCTCTGGTTCCAGGTGTTACGCCAGTACACCGTGGGAATGCAGCGGCCGCAGGCACTGCTCGCGGTCACCCTGGGCTCGATCGCGGTCAACCTGGTGCTCGCCATGGCCCTGATCCACGGCTGGGCCGGGCTGCCGGCGCTCGGACTCACCGGTGTGGGGGTGGCGACCTCGCTGGTCTTCCTGCTCATGTTCGCCGGGTTCTGGACGATGGTGCGCCGCGATCCGGAACTGGGTCCCACCCTGCCGGTCCGCCCGTGGCCGGTGCGGATGGCGACCGTCCGCGGCGAACTACGGCTGGGCACACCCATCGCCCTCACCTACGGTTCCGAGGCGGGGATGTTCTCGGTACTCGCATTGGTGATGGGGGCGCTGGGCCCGGCGGCGCTGGCCGCCCACAATGTGGTCTACCAGGTGATCTATATCGTGTTCCAGATCGCCATCGGCATATCGCACGGCGCCTCGATCCTGGTCAGCCACAGTGTCGCCCGCGACGAGACCTCGCACGCGCGGGGCCTGGCCCGGCTGGCACTGCAATTCGCCGGGGCGGTCGCCCTGGTCACCGGGCTCGCCTATGCCTTCGTCCCCGATCTGGTGCTGCGTCCTTTCCTGGATCCCGCCGATCAGGCGACCGTGGAGGTGGCGCGGTCACTGCTGCTGATCGGTATCGTGCTCCAGTTCTTCGACGCGGCGCAGAACATCGGGACCGGGCTGCTGCGCGGGTTGCAGGCCACCGATGCCGGTTTCCGGCTGTCGGTGGTCGGCTACTGGATCGTCGGCCTGCCGACGGCACTCGTACTGGCCTATCCGGCCGGTATGGGAGCGGCCGGGGTCTGGTGGGGGCTGACCGCGGGTCTGGCCGCCACCGCCGCCCTCATGCTGCGTAAGTACTTCAGTCTGCTGGACCAGCGGGACGCCGTGCTGACTCCCCGCCCGCGGCAGGTCGTAAGTTAGGATTGCCTCTCCAAACTTTGAGCGGAGGGAGTCGGGCGGTGCGTATCGTCGTCCTGTTCGGTTCGGAAATGGGCACAGCGGAGAAAGTGGCCGAGAACATCGCCGCGGAGATGTCCGGACACGAGGTCACGGTCGCGGATATGAGCGAGTTCGATATCACCGGCCTCGATACCGCGAGCTTCCACATCATCGTGTGCTCCACCTACGGTGCGGGTGACCTGCCCACCGGTGCCGAACCGTTCTTCGAAACACTCGAGGCGCACCGCCCGGATCTGCACGGCCTGCGCTTCGCCGTGTTCGGCCTCGGCGATTCGGTCTACGACAACACCTTCAACCGGGGCGGCGAGATCGCCGCCGCGAAGCTCACCGCACTCGGTGGCATTCAGATCGGCGAACACGCCCGCCACGACGCGTCCACCGATATCGCGCCCGCCGCGATGGGCCGCGAATGGGCCCGGACCCTCGAGATCGCCGCCGAACAGCACTACCGGGCCACCACTGAACGCACCCGCGAGGCCCAGGACCGGATGGTGCAGCAGGTCACCGAGGGCCTCGACGAATCGGTCCGCGAGCAGCTCTACGCCGATATCCGGAAATGAGCGAGCCCTGGCCGGCGCCCGAGCCCGGGCAATACGGCGCTCACCTCCGGTTCTGAGGTCCGCCTTTCCCGGAATCTCACCGATTGTGGCCGATACCAGCGCGTTCCGACGCAGGTCGGGGCCGGTACTTCCCCCGCGCGTGTCCGCGCCGACCTCTAGACTGGTGCGTGGTACCGCATACCCCTGCTGTACCACGTCGATCCAGGAGGGGACGATATGGCAGCCGGAATCAGTCCTGCGGAAAATCCCGCAACCGACCATCCCGAGCTGGAAGCGCTGCCGGAGTGGCCGCGGGAGACGATCGCGGTTCTGGTCACCACCGATCCCGCGCCGCATGCCATTCCGGTCTCGTGGCCGGTGCGGGCGGGCGACCGGCGAATCCTGCTGAGCCTCAAATTCGATCGTGGATCGCTGGCCCGGCTCCGCGAGCGGCCGCAGGTCGCGTTGCTCATTCTGGGTGGCGGCAATGTGGCGCTGTGCGCGCGTGGCGCGGCCAAGGTCATCGCCGAGGAGATGCCCGGCGCCGACGACTATGTGGCCGTACGTCTCGATGTGGATGTGATCGATGATCACCGGCAGTCGGCTTTCGCGGTGGCCCAGGGTATTCAGCGCACCGTGCTCGACGACACCGAGTTACACGCTCTGGAACACCGGGTGGCGACATTGAAATCCTGGGCGGAGAACGAAGAGAAGTTCTGAATCCGGCCGGCCAGGGCTCGTCCGGTAGAGCGGTCCCCATCGGGTTTCCGCCGAGCGCACCGGCGCTCGCGGATATCGGGCGTATTCGACGCGTCACGAGCCGGGCTTTTCGACGCCGTCACAAGGGCGCTTCGGGCGCTGTGGAAATCGGGCGCTGTCGGCGCCATGGAAATCAGGCGCTGTCGGCGTCGCGGGAAGGAGAACATGAGCGTCACACTGGCCAAGGGCGGCAATGTCTCGCTGTCCAAGCAGGCCCCCAACCTGACCAAGATCGCTGTCGGACTCGGCTGGGATGTGCGCACAACCGTGGGCGCCGACTACGACCTGGATGCCAGCGCCCTGGCCACCGGGCCGAGCCTGAAAGTCCTGTCGGACGGGCATTTCGTGTTCTACAACAACCTCCGGTCACCGGAGGGCTCCATCGAGCACACCGGTGACAATCTGACCGGCGAAGGCGACGGTGACGACGAGGTGATCAATGTCGATCTGGCCAATACGCCGGAGACGATCACCAATATCTTCTTCCCGGTCTCCATCCACGACGCCGATCAGCGCGGTCAGTCCTTCGGTCAGATCCGCAATGCCTATATCCGGGTGGTCGATCTGAGCACCGGTGCCGAACTGGCCCGTTACGACCTGTCCGAGGACGCCTCCTCCGAAACCGCCATGGTCTTCGGTGAACTCTATCGCCGGCAGGGCGAATGGAAGTTCCGGGCGATCGGCCAGGGCTACGCATCGGGTCTGGCCGGTATCGCGCGCGACTACGGGGTCAACGTCTAGAGCCGTGCTGCGCGCCGATCGTGCAGCACGGCTCGGCAGCATCCCCGGCTCGCTCCATACGCAAGGGCGGCAATGCAGGGCGCCGTGGCATCAGCGTCTCCGGCGCACGCTCGGTACGACGACAAGCGAGGGCCCGGCGGCGGTCATACGACGCACGTCCACCGTAGGCTCTCCGAGCCTCCCATCGACTCGCTTGAGGTGGGCGTTCACCCTTTCCATACTTGTCGTATGACACCTGTAAGACAAAGGTCGGGCCGTCGGGGGGACCGAGGGTGAAAGTGCGGCGAAAACGCCCCGGAAACGGACGACGAAGAAGGCGATACCGGGCAGCCGAGAGGCACTGACCCTCGGGCGCAGCCGATTGGCCCAGGTCCGGCTACGTGACGACGAGATGCGAGCACTCGAACGGGTTATGCGGACTCTCGATCTCGCATCGACCTCGGATGCCCTGCGCGAAGGGCTGCAGCTCTTGGCGAAAGAGGCAGCGGAGGTAGGTGCGGCCGAAGAGATCAGGTCTTTCTATCGAGAGCACCCGGCACCGCTACCCACCGGTGTCGTCGACGATGACATTCAGTGGTGAGTGTCGGCACACCACTGGGAGGCGAGGTCTGGAGCTGCGCACTGCCGCAGCCGACGGGGGCCCACCCGGTAATCGTTCTCACGGGGAACCGAATAGCCGAACCGCTGGCTGCGGTAACCGTTGCGGT
>JABFXT010000253.1 GCA_013361595.1 Nocardia sp.
CCGGTGAGCAGTTCGGCCCGGGTCCGCAGGCCCAGGTGTTCGGCGAGATCGGACAGGATCAGCCACCCTTCACCGTTCGGCGTCAGGTGGCCGGTGAGCCCGTCGAGGAAGCGGCGCAGCATATCGGAGTCGGGGTCGTACACGCCGAGTTCGAGATCCGAGGTCGGCCGGGCGGGTAACCAGGGCGGGTTGCACACGACCAGGTCGGCCCGGCCGGACGGCCACAGATCGGCTTCGACGACACGGGTGCGGCCGGCCAGGCCCAGGCGGCGCAGATTGGCCCGGGCGCATTCGACCGCGCGGCGGTTGATATCGGTGGCTACCACCTGGCGCGCACCGCGCCGGGCCAGTACCGCGGCCAGCACACCGGTGCCGGTACCGAGATCGAATACGACCGGGCGGGGCGCAGCGGGCGGCAGCGGGGTGTCGGCGACCAGATCGATGTACTCGCCGCGGACCGGCGAGAAGACGCCGTAGCCCGGGTGGATACGCGCCCGCAGGGCGGGAATATCGACGCCCTTCAGATGCCATTGGTAGGCGCCGAGCACGCCGAGGAGTTCGGGGAGCGAAACACAGATCTGCCCGGTGACGTCGGCGAGCGGGGGTCCGTAGGCGTGCCGGCAGGCATCGCGCACATCGGGTGCCCGGCGCAACCGCAGGGACCGGTCGGCTTCGAGTACGACCAGCAGCCGCCCGAGCAGTTCGGCACGGCGGGCGCGCGCCGCCCGATGGTCGTGGAACAGCGATGCGGCGTCGGCTCCCGGGCCGGGGCGGGCATTCGCCCGTAGCCGCCGATCGACGGCGCTCATGAGCCGGCGCGCATTGTGGAAATCGCCGCGCCACAGCAGACCCGTTCCGCCGCTCACCAGGCGGTAGGCCGCCCGGGCCGAGATACCGTCGTCGGCGACGACCACCCGATCCGGGGCCGGGGCGGCATTCTCGGAATGCCAGTGGGCGGAGCAGGTTCCACTGTTCTCGGTCCAGCTGATCGTGGGCACGGGTACTCCTGGATGGTCGAAGGCATCTGGTTCGGGATGCTTCGATTCGGGAGTACGACAGGTCTACGCGCTGGTCAGCAGCGAGTCGGGACAGGTCGCTCCCGCGTCGAAGCGCGGAAGCGGTGTTCTCCTACTACCTGGCCCATGATCACGGCCGATCCCTCCGTCGTCGGGGTACATCTTCCCATGGGTTCCGATTCGCACGGCACCCGGTAAGGGACCCGGCTCCCTTGTTCGCGGGCCGGCACCGGGTCCGCGGTTTCCGGCACCGGCACGGCCGCTCCGTTTGCGTCCGCCCGGCACCCGGCACCGCCGCGACGTTCGCCACGCCGAGCCCGGGAACCGGGGGCACCACCGTGACCTCCGGCGGAGGGCTGCGTTCGGTCGGTCTCCTCGCTACAGTCGCGCTGTGCCCGACCTCATCGCGCCGACCACCACACTGCATCACGCCTGGCTCGCGGCACATGCCGAGTGGGGCCCCGGCGCACATGAGGACGGGTTCGGGCTGACACCGGCCGACGACGTCGGATCGCCCACCGGATTCGCGGCTTGGGTGGGGCGGCTGGCCGACGAGTCGGCGCGGACGACCTACCGGTGGATCGTCGACGACGGGCAGGTCCTCGGCGGGATCGCGCTACGTCACCACTTCGACGACTACGTGCGCTGGGCCGGCCACATCGGTTTCGGCATCCGCCCGGCCGCGCGCCGGCGCGGACTGGCCGGCTGGGCGCTGGCGCGCATGCTCGACCGCGCCCGCGAGCTCGGTATCGACCGCCTCCTGCTCGTCTGCGCCGTCGGCAACGTCGCGTCCGCGCGAACGATTCAGAGTGCGGGCGGGGTTTTCGAAGAAGTTCGCGACACCGATCTCGGCCCCGCGCAACGTTATTGGATCACGCTCGATCCGCCGAGCAACTGATATTCGAGGGTCGATCTCTCCTCGGTGGACCGGATCGTCAGGTGCCACCGACGCGGGTCGGGCGGACGCCGGACCTGCCGACGGGACCGGGCGAACCGTGCCGGGCGGCGGGCTGAACGCGCCGATATCGCCCGCGCGGTTCGCCGGAGCCGAGTTCAATGGCCGGACCGGCTTTTCCACGTCCGGTATTCCACTGTGAATCGGGCTATGGTCGAACCACCCCGGGCATACCGGTGAGGATTTGTGCTGGTTAGGTGTGTTCACAAGTGGATACGGTGGAGAGCGTCTCGTTCCCGAACTTCATGTTGGATCAGACCGGTGTGGACGGTGCGGTGCGGCGGCAGCTCACCCGGGCCGCGGAACTACCGGACTGGGTGCTCGACACCGCGGACACGATGGTGTCCAGCAACTATCAGCTGCGACTGTGGGAGTTGCTCGAACACGAACTGGCCGAACCCGATATCGCCCTGCGGGTCGGTGCCGCGAACACCCTGGGTCATTTCGGTGTCCACGACTACCTGTTCAGTAGCGCATCCACCCTCGGCGAAGGTCTCGGCCGCTCCGAGGAATACGCCGATCTGATCACCACCAATGTGGGTTTCGCGGTGCTCGGTGACTCCGAGGAGGAGGCGAACGCGGATATCCGGCTGCTGAACGGGCTGGGCCGGGGCCGGCAGCTGGCCACCCAGTTCGCGCTGGCGGCGGTGGTCACCCGGGCGCGGAACGCGACCGGGCGCAATGTGGCGCCGATCCGGATCCGGTTCCGGCAGCCCGCACCGCGGCGGCACGACCGGTTCGTCGAGATGTTCGGCACCCGGCGGGTCGATTTCGGTGCCCCGACCGACCAGATCACCTTCCGCGCGTCCGATCTGCTGCTGCCGTTGCGGACGGCCGACCCGGTCCTCGCCGATATCCTCCGCCGCTACACGGCGCAACTGCCGCCACCGCCGCGGCTCGAGGTCACCTGGACGGGCCAGGTGAATCAGGCGCTCATCCTGCTCCTGGGCGACGGGCGGGTGACCATCGACCGGGTCGCGCGGTATCTGGCGACCAGCCGGCGCAGTCTGCAACGACGCCTGGCCGACGAGGGAACCACCTGGACCCGCGAACTCGACCGTGCCCGGGCGGCGCTGCTGGACCAGCGGGTACGGCTCAGCCCGGGCGATACGCAGACCGCGCTCGCCCGGCGGATCGGTTACGCCGACCCCGGCACACTGCGGCGGGCCCGGCACCGGTGGTCGGCACAGCTCTGACCGGAGCGGCAACCGCGCCGCGCGCGCGGCGTAAGGCGCCATTTCACAGGGGCCTTACCGGACCGGATGGCACGGATATTCGCAGGTGGATGCCTCGAATCGCGTCGGCCGGTGGTGCCGCGTACCGGTGCGCCGCCGTTCGCGGCGGGCCCATACTTGCGATCTGCCGGGCAGTTGTGCGGCGGCACGAACCAGGAGGGCGAGGCAATGGGTGAAACAGCTACCGGCGGCCGGTCGGAGGGTGTGCTGCCGGGGGTCCTGAAACTGGGCGGCAACGTGCTGGTCGAGAAGATGACACCGCGGCGCCGGGACGGGATCCCGATGCGCCGGACCGAGGTCGACGCGTCGTGGTTCGACCGGGTGCTCACCGCCGAAAGCCCCGGCGCCCGGGTCGAATCGTTCGAGATCGCGGATGCGGACCCGGGTACGACCAGCCGGTGGAAGGCCACCGTCCGCTACAACGAGGCGGGGCGCCGGGCCGGACTACCCGAGCATCTGTTCGCCAAGACGACGCTGACCTTCACCCAGCGGCTGACGCAATACCTGGCGCACGCCCTGCCCGGCGAGCCGGGATTCTTCCAGCATCTGCGGCCCGGACTCGATATCGAAGCGCCCCGCGGCTATTTCGGCGCCGCCGATACGCGCACCGGCCGATCGCTCACTCTGCTGGAGGATGTGAGTGTCACCAGGGAGGCGCGTTTCTGCACGCCGCTGGAACGTGTCACCAAGGCGCAGATGGAGGATCTGCTGGCGAATATGGCGCGCTGGCACGGGCACTACTGGCAATCGCCGCGGCTGAACGCGCACGACTGGCTGAAGACACCGAGCGCGCATTTCCGCAATTTCGACCGTCTGCTCGGTATGCGCAAACGAGCCTCCGTCGGCCTGAAACGCGCCCCCGAGATCGTCCCCGATACTTTGCCGCCGGTACAGGACGAACTCTACGACGCCTGCGGCCGCGCCCTCCTCATCGCCGAACAAGCGCCGCACACACTGCTGCACGGCGACCCGCATATCGGCAACGCCTATATCTGCAACGACGGCAGTATGGGTTTCACCGACTGGCAGCTGGTGATGCGCGGCAGCTGGGCGTTCGATGTGGCCTACACGATCACCTCCGGGCTGGAGGTCGACGATCGGCGGGCCTGGGAGCGTGACCTGATCGCCTTCTACCTCGACCAGCTGTGCGCGGCGGGCGGACCCACCCTCGCGTTCGACGCCGCGTGGCAGGCCTATCGCCAGCAGACCCTCTACCCGGATTTCGCCTGGAAGATCTCCAACGGGCGCTCT
>JABFXT010000696.1 GCA_013361595.1 Nocardia sp.
ACCGCCGATCCGGTGGGTATGAGCGGGTGGTCCTCGACGACCAGGACCCGGAAGTCGGCCAGCCGGTCGTGGCGCGCGGGGGGCAGCGCGATGTCGTAGGCGAGGCCGTGGGTGAGTGGGTCCGGTCCGGCCATCACGTCGAGCAGCAGCGTGAGGTCGCGGGCGGTGCGCGCCATCGGCCCGACGACAGCGAGGTCGAGGTCGACCGGCAGCGGCGGTGCGGACGGCGCGACCATGCCGCGGGTCGGTGCCAGCCCGAGTGTCGGTTTGTGCGCGTAGATGCCGCAGAAGTGTGCGGGGGTGCGCAGCGAACCGGCCAGATCGGAGCCGATGGACAGCGCGCCGAATCCGCACGCGAGGGCGGCCGCCGAACCGCCGGACGACCCACCCGATGTGCGGCTGTGATCCCACGGATTGTTGGTGGTGCCGTAGATCTCGTTGAAGCTCTGGATATCCCGCAGAGTCATCGGCACATTGGTCTTACCGAGGATCACCGCGCCGGCTGCTTTCAGCCGCGCCACCTGTACCGCGTCCTCGGCCGCAATATGCTTCGCGTGCTGCGGGAGGCCCCAGGTCGTGGGCAGTCCGGCGATATCGTAGGACTCCTTGACCGTCACCGGAATGCCGAGCAGGGGCCGATCCTCGCCGCGAGCGCGCGCCTGGTCGGCGGCACGCGCGGCGGCCCGGGCGCGGTCGAAGTCCGGTACACAGATCGCGTTGATCGCCTCGTCGTCGCGCTCGATGCCGGCGATCGCCTCGTCGGTCAGTTCCACCGCGGTGACTTCGCGGGCGTGTAGCGCAGTCGCAAGTTCTTCGGCCGAATGAAAACTCCAATTCATGAAATCCGACGCTATTGGTCTGCCGGAGAGGGCATAAAATGCCGCGCAGCACAACGGGAAGTCGAACGGGCCACCCGTACCGGCGAAGTCACGGCTCACCCTGCCATCGAGGAGGGCTCACGCCAGGTCACAGCGTTGGCGGCGGTCCCACTCGCTGCGGGCGGGGCATATGGCTGCCTCGCCACGCAACGGGATGGATATCTCAATACCGACCCCGGCCGGCCCCGGAGTCGAAACCCCCGAACAGCGCGAGCATTTTGCGATTCGTGTCAGGACCCCGCACTCATCCGGATACTTTGCGGCTGAGATTCTCGTAGGCGCGATACTGTTCCGCGCGGTTCTCGAGAACTTGCTGCACCATATCGAAGGACTCGCTGCCGACGATGAGGCGCCGCGGCGGATTCGGTAGGTCCACCAGCTCCATGATCACCGGCGCGGCGGTGGCCGGTGCCGGGCCGGCGTCATCGCCCCACATCGCGGTCAGCTCATCGCGCAGCTGCTGGTAGTGCGGGTCGGGTGTGGTCGCCGTGGTGCCCGTGGTGAACAGGCCGGTGTCGTAGCCGCCCATCTGGACGATGGTGAGCGCGACGCCGAACTGTTCGGCCTCCATCGCCACGGCCTCGCTCACCGAATCCAGCGCCGACTTGCCGGCCGCGTACAGGCCGACCATGGGGAATCCGCCGCCGGTTCCCATAGTGGTGATCTGCAGGATGCGCCCGCTGCCCTGGGCGCGCAGATGCGGCAGTACCGCCTGGGTGACCCACACCGCGCCGAACAGGTTGACGTCGAAATGGGCTCGGATCTGTTCCTCGCTCGCCTCCTCCACCATGCCCAGGAGCATGGCGCCGGCATTGTTGACCACGATATCGAGCCTGCCGAAGGCTGCGACCGCCTGCTCCACGGCCGCGAAAACGGCGGTGCGGTCGGTGACATCGAGTGGCAGCGGTACCAGATCGCCGGGATACCGCTGGGCGAGATCGGCGAGAGGTTCGATATTGCGCGCGGCCCCGATCACCCGATCGCCCGCCGCCAGCGCCGCCTCCGCGAACGCCCGGCCCAGTCCTCGCGACGCCCCTGTGATGAGCCATACCCGGGTCATGGGCTCCACCTCCTCTTGCTCGATCCGTAGTGACGAGACAAGACGGTACGTCTCGCTTCGCCGGTTGTCAAGACGGGTCGTCTCGTCTCGTATTGGTGCTACCATCCGGGCATGGTCAAGCAGCCCGATCCCACGCGCCGTAGCGAGCGCTCCCGCCAGGCCGTCCTCACCGCGGCCCGCGAGCTGGTCTCCGAGGTGGGCTACGCCAAGCTGTCCATCGAGGCCATCGCGGCCCGGGCGGGCGTGGGCAAACAGACGATCTACCGCTGGTGGTCGTCCAAGGGCGCGGTGGTCCTGGACGCCATCCTGACGCTCAGTGAGAGCGGGCCGGAACAGAGCACGGAACTACCCGATACCGGTGATCTGGAAGCCGATCTCAAGGCGGTGATGCGGGCTACGGTGGCCGAATTCGCCGATCCGGCGTTCGAGAACCCGATCCGCGCGCTCAATACCGAGATCATCAACGATCCGGCTCTGGCCGCCGAGTACCGCGCGAGACTGGCCGACCCGGTGGACGAAGCCAAGAAGGACCGGCTGCGCAGTGCGCAGCGCGCCGGTCAGCTCGACGCCGAAACCGACCTCGACCTGGCCCTCGAACTGCTGTACGCGCCCCTCTATCAGCGTTGGCTGCTGCGGTCGGGTCCGCTCACTCCCGAATACGCCGACGCCCTCGTCGAACTCTTCCTGAAAGCTGTGCGGCCGAGCGCGGGGGCCCGGCCCCGGGTGAGAAAGCGGTAGTGGGAGCGAATCGGCGCCGGGAACGCGCCCGGGCTCTCGGGGTGGCGCGAGACCGCACTCCGTTCGGGCTGCGGGAGTCGTCGCCGGCCCGAATTCTGTGCCCGTCAATTTTGGCGGAGATGCGACATATAAAAAGGTTTCCAAAGGTTCACGGATTCGCATATCGAGATGAAACCGATCGAGTCGATGGGCGTGACGATGCGAAATCTTCACCGTTGCGAACATCTGGCTACGGAACACATTGCGGCGGAGCGAATTCAGCTCTCCGGCGGAATCCGGGGGTCCGGCCTGCGCTTTTGGGTGTTCCGCTGCCGCTCGTGCACCGCGCCGGCCCGATGCCGGCGCGGCGTGGAGTGGCCGACCGCACTTTCCGCGCGCTTGCGAACGACCGGCTACACCAATACTGTTCCGACGCAAGAGATGTCCCAGACGGGACAGTCTTCTGGATTAGTCGCTGTTGCTTTCATTGGAGTTCCCGGCATTGACCAAGTCTCTACCGTCGTCCGAAACCGAAACCGCCGGATGCCCGCACTCCAACCAGCGTCCCACCGGTGCACCGGCCCGGGTTGCTCTCTACACCGAGGAGTACGCGGCAGATCCGCATCGGTTCTTCGCCGAGATGCGCGCTCGTTACGGAACTCTCGCGCCGGTTGATCTGGCCCCAGGCATTCCCGCCACATTGGTGCTCGGGTATCACACCGCGATCAGCATCTACAACGACCCCGATCATTTTCCGGCCGACGCGCGGTCGTGGGAGAAGACCGTCCCCGCCGACCACCCACTCATGCCGATGATGGCCTGGCGTCCCAACGTCATGCGCAGTACCGGCCGGGAACACGCCCGGTACCGGCAGGCGATCACGGCCGCTCTCGACGGCGTCGATCTGTTCTCCATGCACCAGAACGTCGAAGAGGTCGCCGTACCTCTGATCAACGATTTCTGTCTGGACGGCGGCGCCGACATCATCGGCCAGTACGCCTTCCCGCTGACCTTTCAGGTACTCAACGCCATGCTGGGTTGTCCATTGGATCTCGGGCAGCAGATCGCCGCCGGGATGGCCGCCAGGTTCGAGGGCGGCGCGGCCGCCACCGACGCGGATGCCAGGATCAACGAGGCGCTCCTGGAACTCGTCGCGCTCAAGCGCACCGCACCCGGCCGGGACATCACTTCGCGTCTGGTGGCGCATCCGGCGCAGCTCCAGGACTCGGAGATGGTGCACCAATTGGCCGTGCTCTACGGGGCAGGGATAGAGCCGCTGACCAACCTGACGGTCAATACCCTGCTCCTCATGATCACCGACCCGCGGTTCACCGGCACATCGTCATCCGGTGTCGCCCCCACCACCCGGGACGCGCTGAACGAGCTGTTGTACACCGACCCGCCGATGGCTAACTACTGTCTGAGCTATCCGAGGCAGCCGATGATGCGGGACGGAGTCTGGCTGCCCGCCGATCAGCCGGTCGTCATCGGGATGTCCGCGTGCAACAACGATCCGGCGATCCACTCGGGCCATTACACCGACAACAACGCGCATCTCGCATGGGGTGCGGGCCCGCATGCTTGTCCGGCCAAGTCGATCGCGTACATGGTCGCCCAGAACGCGATCGATCAGTTGCTCGACGCGCTCCCCGAGATGCGGCTCGCCTGTTCGGTCGACGAACTACGTTGGCGGCCTGGGCCTTTTCATCGTGCATTGGCCGCGATGCCGGTGCGGTTTCCGCCCTCGCCGCCGCTCGGCCTGTGACCTCGTCGCGGTGCGGCCGTACGCGGCCGC
>JABFXT010000308.1 GCA_013361595.1 Nocardia sp.
CGCTGATCAGCGGTGCCACCGAGTTCGGGCTCACCGTGCACCGGATGGACGAGCAGCTCGATACCGGCGATATCCTCGTGCAGCATTCGCTGCCCATCGGCCCCACCGCTACCGGTACCGAATTGGTGCTCGCCGGTATGGAACTCATTCCCGGGGCTGTGCACGAGGCGTTGGCCGCACTCGAATCGGGTACCGCGCAGTGGCGGCCGCAGGACAAGGCGGCGCGCACCTACTTCCACAAGCGTTCCGACCGGGACAGCCGGATCGATTGGCGGGCCCCCGCCGCCGACCTGGAGCGGTTCGTCCGGGCGTTGTCCGCGCCCTATCCCCGTGCGTTCTCCCATTACCGCGGCCGGCGGATCGAGGTGCTGGAATCGACTCTGTCGTCCGCGCGCTACGGCGGTACGCCCGGCCGGGTCATCGTGCAGGAGGACGGGGGCGTCGTCGTCTGTGGGCCGGATGCCCATCGCGGCGACAATCACGGGTTGCGAATCACCCGGGTCCGCGATGCCGACGGGGTCGAGCACAGCGGGGCCGAATTCTTCCGGCGCGGCGGGTATCTCACCGACACTCCCGAATGAGTTCGCCGGTTCTCCCGTCGTGACCCGCCGCGGCGAATCGCGGTGTCCCGGTGGCGTCGCGGCGCTCGGCTACGAAGTATCCGCTCTGTGCCGTGGCGGTCCGTGGCGGTCGTGAGCGGGTTGTCCGACGGGCTGCGATATGCGGAGATCCATTCACATAAGGTTAGGCAACCCTATGTGAATGGGTTACGCTGCTTGCGCGGCGTTTCCGCGTAGGACGAAGGAGTGGCAGCGGTGATGGAGTCAGGGCAACAAGTCTCGGCGGTGGACATCGACGAGGTCCGGGCCGCGGTCGCCGAACAATTGGGTGTCGCCGCGGACGACATCACGGCCGATATGGATCTCATCCAGCTGGGCCTGGACTCCATCCGCACCATGAAGCTCGCGGGCCGGTGGCGGAAACGCGGCCACGACATCAACTTCGCCGAACTGGTCGCCGCGCCGACCGTGACGGATTGGTACCGCCTGCTGGCCGGGCCGCGGCAGCCGGAAGGTGACGGAGAACAAGGCGTAGGGGCCGGAGCGGATGTCCCGGTGCCTGCACCGGAACCGATCGAGACCGACGAACAGCCCGTACCCGCCGCGGAATCCGAGCCCTTCCCGCTCGGCCCCATGCAGCACGCGTACTGGATCGGGCGTTCCGATGAGCAGGAGCTCGGTGGCGTCGCCGCTCATCTGTACGTCGAGTTCGACGGTGGCGCGGTCGACGCGCGGCGACTCGAACGAGCGGTATCGGATCTGGTCGCCACCCACCCCATGCTGCGTACCCGGGTACTGCCGGACGGTACCCAGCAGATATTGCCCGAACCCGGACGGCCGGTGTTCGCGGTAGTGGACCTGCGGGACGAGCCCGGCGACGCGGTCGATGCCGAGTTGGCGCGGATACGTGACCGGATGACCCATCAGCGGTTGGCGATCGACGCGGGCCAGATGTTGGAGGTGGTGCTCACACTGCGCCCCGGCGGCCGTACCCGGCTGCATCTGGACGTCGATATGATCGCCGGCGACGCGATGAGCTACCGCATCCTGGTCGCGGATATGGCCGAGTTCTACCACGGGCGTGAAGTCCCCGCACAGACCTACAGCTACCGGCGGTACCGCACCGAACGGACCGCCGATCCGGCGGTCCGGGAACGCGACCGGCAGTGGTGGCGGGATCGGCTCGCCACGATGCCGGGCGCCCCGGAGCTTCCGGCCGCACCCGCCGGTGAGCCCGCCGCCGCGCACCGCACGGTCCGGTACAACCACTGGCTCGCGCCCGCGGATCGGCAGCGACTGCTCGCCGCGGCCCACGAACGCGGTCTCACCCCGGCCATGGCCCTTGCCGCGGTCTTCGCCGAAACCATCGGCGGCTGGTCGGCGCAGAGCCGCTTCCTGCTCAACGTTCCACTGTTCCACCGGGAGCCGGTTCATCCCGGTGTGGACCGGGTGGTGGGCGATTTCAGTTCCTCGATCATGCTCGAAGTGGATGTCACCGAGAACGTGACCGTGGCCGAGCGGGCCCGCGCCCTACAGCGTTCGATGCACGAAAGTGGTGCGCACACGGCATATTCGGGTTTGGAGGTGCTGCGCGATCTGGGCCGTTCGCGCGGCGAGCCGGTGCTGGCGCCCATCGTGTACACCAGCGCGCTGAATCTGGGCGAACTCTTCGCCGATACGGTCACCGAGACATTCGGTGAGCCGGTGTGGATCATCTCGCAGGGTCCACAGGTGACCCTGGACGCACAGGTCACCGAAGTGAACGGCGGGCTGCTGCTCAACTGGGATGTGCGTGAGTCGGCGTTCCCGGCCGGGATGGTCGAAACCATGTTCGCCCGGTACACCGACGCGGTGGCGCGATTGTGCGACGGTTCCGCCGGCTGGGAGGCCGAGGCCCCGGTGCGTCTGCCCGTGACGCAGGCGCAGGTCAGGGCGAAGGTCAACGCCACCGCCGGACCGGTGAGCGGTCGTTGTCTGCACCAGGGCTTCTTCGAGCTCGCCGCGACAGAACCGCGCCTGCCCGCGGTGGTGTGGACGCGCGACGGGGCCGACGGCGGTCTCAGCTACGGTGAACTGGCCGAGCGGGCTCTGGCGGTGGCGGGTGCGCTGCGTGCCGCCGGGGTGACCGCCGGGACCACGGTGGCGGTACAGCTACCGAAGGGGCCCGATCAGATCGTCGCGGTCTTGGGCGTACTGGCCGCCGGAGGTGCCTATGTGCCGATCGGTTTCGACCAGCCCGCCGGTCGGCGCGCCGAGATCCTGCGCACCGGCGATATCACGGTGGCGATCACGGCCGACCGCGCCGAGATCGGTGACGCGGCGATCCGGGTGCTGCCGATCGCCGCGGCCGCACAGTACGCGCAACCGTTGCCGGCCCCGGTCGCGCTGGACCCGGCCGGTCTCGCCTACATCATCTTCACCTCGGGTTCGACCGGAGTGCCCAAGGGGGTGGAGGTTTCCCACGCGGCCGCGATGAACACCATCGACGCGGTGAACGATTGGTTCGGGGTGCACCGTGGCGACCGTGTCCTGGCCCTGTCCGCCCTGGAATTCGACGCCTCGGTCTACGACATCTTCGGTATGTTCTCCGCCGGTGGTTCGATCGCGGCGGTGGACGCCGACCAGCGTGCCGAGGCGACGTCCTGGGTGGAACTGCTGTGCCGGCACCGGGTATCGATTCTCAACTGTGTCCCCGCCATGCTCGACATGATCCTGGAGATCGGCGGGGACGGGCTCGGCGATTCCCTGCGTGCGGTCACCCTCGGTGGTGACTGGGTGGGTGCCGACCTGGCCCGCCGTCTGGCCCGGCAGGTGCCCGGCTGCCGGTTCGCCGGTCTGGGCGGCGCCACCGAAACCGCCATCCACAACACCATCTGCGAGGTCACCGAGCCGCCGGAGCACTGGTCCACGGTGCCGTTCGGGGTGCCGCTGCGCAATGTGCGGTGCCGGGTGGTCTCGGCCGCCGGGCGGGACTGCCCGGACTGGGTGCCCGGTGAATTCTGGGTGGGCGGGGCGAATGTGGCCCTCGGCTACCGTAACGACCCCGAACGGACCGCCGAGCGGTTCGTCGAACACGACGGCCTGCGGTGGTACAGAACCGGCGATATGGCTCGGTACTGGCCCGACGGCACGATCGAATTCCTCGGGCGCGCCGATCATCAGGTCCAGCTCCGTGGCTACCGGGTGGAGCTCGGTGAGGTGGAGACCGCGTTGCGGACCGCCCCCGGGGTGCGCCACGCCGTGGCGGCGGTGCTGGGTTCGAGTGCGCCCCAGCTGGTGGCCGCGGTGGTCGGTGCGCCGGGCGGCGTGGGCGATATCGTGGCCGCGATCGCGGATCGCCTGCCCGGCTATATGATCCCGTCGCGGATCGAGCTATTGGACGCCATGCCCTTGACCGGCAACGGCAAACTGGACCGCCGGGCGGTGCTGGCACTGCTGGAATCGACGGCCGGGGGCACGGCCGACAGTGCCCCGCGTGACGAGGTGGAGAGCGCGTTGCGCGATATCTTCGCGGGCGTCCTGGGTGGTGCCGAGCTCGGTGTGCACGATGATTTCTTCCAGCTGGGTGGGGATTCGGTATTGGCGACCACCGCGATCGCGCGGATCCGGGAGTGGCTGGATGCCGATCACGCGTTGGTCGCCGATATCTTCGCCACGCGCACGATCGCGGCGCTGGCGCAGCGGCTGACCGCGGCCGATCCGCAGCCGGGCCGGCTGGCGCAGGTCGCGCGGGTGTACCTCGAGGTCGCGGGGATGAGTGATGCCGAAGTGCTCGCGCAAACCTAGTACGCCCCTCGGTGTTCCGGACCGGCGGTACCGGAGGTCCGGGAAAATCGCGGACCCATTATTTAGGTAAGCCTATGCAAATATAGGTAGAGTTGTCCGGA
>JABFXT010000650.1 GCA_013361595.1 Nocardia sp.
GGCCAGCGCCTTTGTGGTGGGTCAGCCTTCGGTGCCGCTGGTCGGGGTCCTGTCGACCGAGGGGATCGGCGATCCGGAGAAGGTGAGGAAGGGTGGGCGAAAACGCCTTGCCCACCTATGAGCTGGGGTCGATGCGGAACCGTATGCGGTCGATCGGTGCCGGTCGCCCGGCGGCAGGCTGTCCGGCAACCGGGCACCACATTCGTTGTCGCCGCGGATACCGACGGCGACCGCGAGTTCGGCGCTGCGCGGATCCGCGGCGGTGGGGCTTCGTATCAGTCGGTCAGTTCCTCGAGGAGTTTGCGGGCCTGTTCGAGTTCGGCCTGCAACTGCTGAACTTTCGCCTCCTGCGCACCCCGCACCGATTCCAGCAGACCGTCCACCACTTCGGACACCTCCGGCGGCAACAGTTTCGCGGCCTGGGCGACGGCCGTTCCGGTGACCGGGACCGCCCGTACGGTGCGCTTCTTTCCGGCGGCGACATCGACGGTCCACTCGCCGTCGGCGGTGCCGTTGATGGTGACGGTGACCTCCGGCGCCTTGGTCTTGCGCGCGGCCGGGGCCTTGGCCGCCTTGGCGGCCGGGGTCCGCGGCGTGGGGGCCGGTTTCGCCTCGGGAGCAGCGTTCTTCGTCGCGGCGACGGCTTCGCCCGCCGGCTTCCGGTCCGCGGCGGAGGCGGCGGAGGTGGACGGGGACGCGGCGGGAGTCACGGGCGATTCCTTCTTCTCGGGGACGGGCACGGGCGGTGGGGCGGCCGGTTTGTCACGCTGGGGTTTGACCAGCGTGACCTCGGTGGGGCCGAAGGACAGTACATCTTTGGATCCTGTTGGCCGGATCTGCAGGAAGTCACCGTCGGCGCGATCGCCGAGCGAGACCACCTTGCCCGACCGCCCTTCGGTGACACCTACCGCGGCGGCGGTGAACCAGACCATCGGCGGGCGCCCCGCCTCGATCTCCGCGACGATCTGGTCGAGGTCGTTGTCGGACAGGGGTTTCGGCTTCGCGTTCGCCGATGTTCGCGACGGCATGGGCACTCCGGGGCAATCTCACTTGTTCGTCGAATAGCTGCGTGCACAGATGATGCCGCACCGCACCGACATTTTCACAAGCAGGAGGGGTGACAGTACCCGGCCGCCCATAGAACGTGTTCTATTATGGGCGCGAATCCGCCACCCGAAGGAGTCACCGTGCCGTTGGACCCGACCGCCGCGGACCTGCGCGAGGCCGTACTCGCCTCCCCCCGCGCCGTGGCGGCGCACGACCGGGCGGCATGGGCCGGCCTCTTCGCGACCGACGCGGTGGTCAACGATCCGGTCGGTTCGGACCCGCATACCGGGTACGACGCGATCGCCCGGTTCTACGACACCTTCATCGCCCCCAACGACATCGTCTTCGACGTGGCCCACGATTACGCGGAGCCCGCGACGGTACTCCGCGATCTCACCATCACCATCACCATGTCCACCGGTGCCCGGGTGCGCGTACCGATGCATCTGCGCTACGAAGTGGTCGAGGAGGACGGCGCGCTGCGCATCGGATATCTGGCGGCCTACTGGGAGTTGATCCCCATGGTCGGGCAGCTCCTGGGGACCGGGCCCAAAGGTCTGCGTGCGGGCACCCGGCTGGGCCTGCTGCTGCTGCGCAACCAGGGCGTACGCGGACTCGTGGGAATGGCGCGCGCGTGTACCGGTATCGGCGGCACCGGAAAACGGATCGCCGGCCGGTTGTGCGCGGCGCTGGCCGCCGGCGATACGGCCGCGGTCACCGCCCTGGCCGGCGGCCGGGACACCGTCCGGTTGTGGTCGGGCGAGTCGGTGACCGCCGCCGAACTGGCGAACCGGACTCGCGGCCTGCGGCAGGGGAAAACATTGGCGGCGGGTCGCTCGGTGACCGTCAGCGTCGATCTTCCGGAGGGCCCGGCCCTGATCGTTCTCGATTTCCATGCCACCCGGGATCGGATCGAAACGATGCGCGTCCACACCCGCACCGTCACCGCCTGACAGCGGCCCCGCGCGGCGCCCGATCCCGACTCCGACCGGCCCGGATCGGCTCTCGTCGCGTTCGGGCACATCCCTGGGAGAAGAGCACGATTGCGCACCGGCGCATCGCGCTCTATTTACTGAGACGCCGAGTCCCGGTAAATTCGTTCGTAGAGAGATGTACGCCATACGCACGAGGAGGCACCGATGACGCCGTCGACTCTGCCGCGGGCTCCCAAGCTGGACACCCGGTACCGCGAGACCCTGGAAACACTGTCGGAGGGCTCGGTGCACCGCCGATTCGATCCGTATCTCGATATCGATTGGGATGCGCCCGAACTCGCGCTCGATCGCGACGACCCCCGCTGGATCCTGTCCCCCGAATACGATCCGCTCGGCGCCACCCGCTGGTACCGGGATCTGCCGGCCGAGCGACAGATCGAGATCGGCCGGTGGCGGATCGCCAACGCGATCAAGGTGGGCGCGGCCTTCGAAACTGTGCTGATCCGGGGGATGATGCAGTACATCGCGAAGCTGCCCAACGGGTCGCCGGAGTTCCGCTACTGCCTGCACGAGATGACCGAAGAGTGCAACCACATCCAGATGTTCCAGGAGCTGGTGAACCGGATCGGCGACGACGTCCCCGGAATGCGCCCCCTGTTCCGGGCGCTGTCACCGTTCATCGGCGTGGCCGGCGGATACGCGCATGTGGTGTTGTTCCTGGGCATTCTCGGCGGTGAGGAACCGATCGACCACTACCAGAAGGCCATGATCCGCAACGGCGCGAACCTGCCGCCGCTGGTGGTGCGGACGATGGAGATCCACATCGCCGAGGAGGCGCGCCACATCTCCTTCGCCGGCGAGTTCCTGCGAGCCCATATCGCCAAGCTCGGCCCGGTTTCGACCGCGCTGTGCGGTGTCTCGTTCCCGCTGGCGCTGCGCTGGCTGGCCGGCGAGATCATGGCACCGCCGCCGGAGTTCGCGCGGCGTTTCGGCGTGCCACGCGAGGTGATGAAAGAGGCGTTCTGGCACAGTCCGCACTCGCGACGGATCCTGTCCGGTTATTTCGGCGATATGCGCACCCTCGCCGATGAGCTCGGCCTGATGAACCCGGTCACCTCCCGTCTGTGGAAGGCGCTGCGGATCGACGGCGACCGTTCACGCTATCGCAGCGAACCGGAACGCCGGGCCCGGGCCTCGGTGGCCTGACCCGGAACGGCCGGGCCGACCGACGATGTTCGGCCCGGTCCCGGACCCGCGCGGTCAGGCTTCCCCGCCGCGCAGTCCGGCGACCACCTCCGCCAGCTCCCGGTCCGGGTCGACGGTGAAACCGGCGGTCCGGGCCACACCGTCGAGGATGTACCACGCGTAGTCGGACAGATCCGCGACCATCTCGCCGCGCGGCCGGCGCGGGCCCGGATCGGCGACCCAGGCCGCGAGCACTCCTTCGACCATGGTCACCACGGCGAACGGTACCGGCTCCAGGGCGGCCGAATCGGCGTCGATGATGCGAGCGATCGCCTCGATCAGTTCGCGTGACCGTTCGGATATCCGGATCTTGAGACTGGCGATCGCGTCGACCCCGTCCGGTCCGTCCACCGGGGGCCCGGACCGGGCGAACGCCACCAGATTGGGATGATCCCCCATCCAGTCGGCCACCGCGCGCACGGTGCGGGTGATGATCTCGCGCACCGAGCCGGACGATACGTCCAGCTGAGCGTCGAGCACGGCCCCGAGATCGTCGATCAGATACGACCGGATCCGCCGATCCAGATCCTCCCGGCCGCTGAACTGCCGGTACACCACGGATTTGGCGACCCCCGCCCGTTCGGCGATCTGCCGGACGGGCACGTCCGCGCCCGGCGGTTTCTCCTCGAGCAGTTCGACGGCGGCCCGCAGGATACGCAACTGACGCTCGGTGTTGTGCTGCTCCCAGCGCGCCTCGTAGCCGTTGACCGCCCCCGGAATCCGCGACCGCGACGACGCCATCGACATGCCTGGCAGTGTACTCAGCGCCGCCCGCGCCGGGCGGCCGCTCCACCGTCCCGGCCCCGCCACCTGCCCGAGCGGCGATTTCTTCACGGAGATTTCATATGCCGCGCCGTTCTGCACGATCAAATGAAAGTACATTTACACGGACATTAATTGGGGATTGCGCAAACACGTTGCGCAATACATTCGCCATATCTTACAAACCGGTCGTTTTGTCCACACCGAGCCCGGCGGAACTTCGCGTAGCATCGGAAGATGTTCTCGCACAGACACATCCAGAATACCGTGAGACCAGCAACTTCCGCGCCGAATAACTCACCGTGACCGCTCGGATACGAATCCGTGGGCAGTCCGATCGAAAAACGCTAGAATTGCGGCACATTGGTACCGGGCGGGTCCGGCGATCTGCTGTCACTACGTTGCTCGGTCGCGGGAATTCCGGCGACACCGGTCACGGGGGCGGCGCAATCGG
>JABFXT010000498.1 GCA_013361595.1 Nocardia sp.
CCGCGACTGCAGCTGGAGTGCCACACCCTCGTAGCTGTCGGCACCGTCACCCTTGAACTGGGTGAGCAGCATATCCTTCAGGCCCCGCAGGGTCTGCATGTTGTCTTCCATGCCGCTGACGACACCTTTGACCTGGGTCAGGGCCGCCTCGATTTCGGCCTTGTTGGTAAAGATCGGCTGACTCATTGAAGAGAACCTTCTCTCGAATATGAAAGGAATATGAACGATTCAGGCCGGCAATGCCGGAAGGACCGGTTATGCCCAGTCGACCTTGGCCTTGGACGGGCCGGCGGTGCTTTCGAGCGGGCCGTTGTCCGCCCAGGTCCCGGTGCCACCCGAACTGTAGCTTCCGTCAGCGGCATCTCCCATTTTCGAGATGAGCTGCTGCATCGCCTCGAGGAAAGGATCATCTGCATGATCTGCTCGATATAATCCGCCACCTTGGCACCGGTCGTGAGAACGTTGCCGAACGCGTTGTAGACCGCATTACCGGCATTGCCCTTGAACGCCGACTGCAGGGCGCCCTGCGATTTGCCGAGTTTGTCGATGTGGCCCTCGAGGATCTGCAGCGGCCCGTCCATCTTCTTGGCGAAGTCCATCAGGACATCTTCGTCCGCTTCTGTAATGTTGCCGCCGGAAGGAGCAGCTACACCTTCAGCCATGGTGTTCTTCCTCTCGATAATTCAGTGAACCCCGGTACTCACCGGGTGCTGTAACCATTCTCCGGCTCGTTCTCTTCGTCGAGCCGGTCCAGTACTCCCACGAGTGAGGAGTCCACGAGCAGTTCGGTATCGGGCTCATCGTCTTCGTACTCGATCACACCGATCACCGGTGGACGCTCGAGTTCCGGAACCTCGAATTGCTCACCAGGTGTGAAGACCTTGCCCGTCCGCTTTTCCTCGTCCTTGCGGCGGCGCCGCATTCGCGCGGTCGGCGCCGATACCCGCCGCGCCGCGCCGCGCCCCGCGGCCGACGCCGACGTGGTGGGATTGGCGGCGCCGAAAGCGGTTCCCGTCCCGGGATTCCAGCCACCCGGCAACCGGAAACCGGTGGCCATACCGGACATCGCGCCGATACCCCCGCGCATCATCCCGAACCCGGTCAATGCGCCGGCCCCACCGTTGAGGGCGGCGAGCGTCGAGGAATTCGAGGTAACCCCCTGCAACGGGCTGTTGTTCACCGAGTCGGCGTCGTAGCCGTTCGCGGAGGGATCGATCCCCGATTCGGAACCCGTCGGCTGTTGCGGATCGCCGAGCTGCTGATCCCCACCCGACGACCCCGGATCCCCGCCGTCGCCACCGCTTCCCGGATCCCCGCCGTCGCCACCGCCGTCACCACCGCTGTTCGAATCGCCCCCCGAATCGGATCCGTTGGTCGGGCCGTCTTTGGGCGTATCGGTGTTTCCGGGGTAGTGGGGACTGTCGGGGCCGTTGGTGATCAAGTCCTTCAGCGGGCCGACCGCATCGAGCGTGGGCGGTCCCGACGCGCCCGGGCCGGGCAATACGATCGGCGGGGGCGGAGTGAAAGAGGCCGCCACCCCGACCATATCGACGAGCAGGCCCAGCGCGCCTATTTCGTAGCCCATCATCGTCGCGGCCGCCTGGATCCGCAGCCGGTTGTATTCGAACTCGGCCAGCGCGTGCCAGGCAGTGGCTCCCGCGAAGACCACGAGCGCGGCCGCGGAAGCCGGTCCCGCCCCCGCGGAGGCGACCGTGCCCGATGTCGTCATCAGCGCCGCCGAGGCAGCCAACTGCGCTATGGCGGCCTCGATCTCGAACCGCGACGGCATCGCCGCGAGGGCATCGTTGTGCAATCCGGCGCCACGATCGGCCAATTGGGCGATCTTCCCGGCGGTTCCGGCCTGTTCCCGCACCCATCGGTTGTGATCGCCGAACGCGGACCGAGCCCGCTGGGAACTCACGCCGTGGGGCCAGACGGTGGCCATGTTCTTGATCAGGCCGTCCGTATTGGTCGCCGCGACATCGAGCGCGTCGTCGATCGCTTTGTATGCGGTGGAAGCGTTGTTCAGCGGAGCCGCACCGGCCCCGGAATCGATCAGATCCCGATTCTGCAGCGGCTCCAGGGCGAAATATTCGAAGAATGGCATAGCATTCCTGCTCCGAAGCGGTTACCGATCAGCCACCGAATACCGCTCCACCGATAGCGCCACCGACTGCCGACACCTCGCCACCCCCGGCGACATCGGTGGACTCGAAGGTCACCGATACCGGCCCGAGAGCGGAGCCGAAGAGACCGCTTTCGGCATTGCAGGCCGCAAGGTAGGAGTTCATCACGACATCGACAATGGTCATGCCGGCCGTCATATAGAGGCCCGGGGCGCAAGCTACAGACGGTGCGGGCACCGTGAACGGCGCCATCGACTGCAGGAAAGACTCCAGGCTGGATCCCTGCGCGCTCACCGCGGCGCCGATGGCCGGAAGGTCTGCAGGGCTTACTTCGAAGGGGATCATCGATAGCTCCGATCGATAAACGTCCGTGCCCGTTGCCGGTCGGTGCAACAGAGCGGTACTAGAAGTACGCTAGGCCATTCCCATTTCTGGGGAGTCCCGCTGATCGGCCACCGACCGGCGATCACTCGGGGGTCCAGGCCGCCTGCACCAGATCCTTCGACGAGGTCAGCGGCTCCACCAGAATCCCGCGGCCCAGCGGCTGTTTGGTGGGTTTCACATCACCGATGAGGACTCCGTCCAGCTTCGTGCCGTCCATGATCAGACCCGAGCAGTTCAAATTCTTCATCTGCCCGAGGACACCGTCGTACATGGCCGAATCCGCCTGCGCGATATTCCGGGCGGCGATCAGGTGGAACCCGGTATCCCGACCGTCGACGATGAGATCTTTCAGCGGGTCCAGTGGATTCAACTGCCCGCGCTGGGCGACCATGTGGTAATCGTCGACCACGACGAAGATCTCCGGTCCGGTCCACCAGGACCGCTCTTTGAGTTGCTGGGACGTCACTCCGTCCGGGGCCCGGCGGGCTCGCAGCTTCTCCGTGATGAACGGCAGGTTGTCCGCCACATCGCGCGCGCTCGTCAGATAGCCGATCGACTGTTCCTCCGGTACCGCGTCCATATGCCGTCGCCGGTAGTCGACCAGCAGGATCCGGGCCTCGTCCTTGGTGAAGCGGGCCCGGATGGATTCCAGGATCGCGCCCAGCACTGTCGATTTCCCGCAACCGGTGGATCCGAGGATCACGAAGTGGGTGGAGACATCGAAATCGAGCACGGCGGGCCCCAGGTCGGACTCCCGGACACCGAACGGAACAGCGAGGCGTTCGGCGAGATTCGTGGGCTGCGGCACCCGCGCCAGGATCTGGGACATCGTGACCTGGGACGGCAGCAACCGGACCTCGGGCGCTTGCCTGCTCCCGTAGGTCTGGGTCACCTGGGCTATCGCGGCGCTCAATCCCGCTGCCGCGCTTTCCGCGTCACCGTTGCCGTCGGTACGCGGCAGTGCCGTGAGCATATGGAGCGCGTCGCTGGAGACGCAGCGGCCGGGGCGGTTCGGCGGCACCGCGGCCACTATCGCGCGATGGGCGTTGAACACCGTATCGGTGAGATCGCCGAGCCGCATCTCGAGGCGGGTCTGCACCAGATCCTTGAGCTGCGGCCGGATGGCGGCCCAGCGGGAACTGCTGATCACCAGGTGCACACCGTAGTTGAGGCCCTGCAGGGCCACCGACTCCATGGTCGGCATGTACTCGTCGTAATACGGGCCGTTGACCGCGAACCCGATATCCCAGCCGTCCACGACGACGAATACATCACCGTGCTCGTCGCCGTAGGACGACAACTCGGCCGAACCCTCGGGAGTATTGCGGCGCCGACGGAATTCCCGCATGGAATCTATGCCGAGGTGATCGAACAGTGCCTGCCGGGACGCGATCACATTGCGGATCAGCGCGAAGGTCCGGCGCATCCGGTCCCCGTCACGGGCCGAGGCCACCGAGCCCACATGCGGTAGGCCGCGCATCGCGGACAGACCGCCGGAGAAATCGAAGCAGTAGAACTGCACCTGCTCCGGCGTATGGGTCAGCGCGGCCGACAGGATGAGCGTTTGGAGCGCCGTCGACTTACCGGACTGCGGACCGCCGACGACCGCGACGTGCCCGCCGGCGCCGGAGAGGTCCACCGACCACACGTCCTGACGCTGCTGACGCGGTTTGTCGATGATCGCCCACGGCAGCACGAGCGAGCCGGCTTCGGCGCCGGCGGTCAGCCGGTCCAGCGTGGGCGGCACGCCCAGCGGCGGCAGCCACATCTTGTGCGCCGGACGACCGTGCCGCGAGAACTGCTGTAGCACCGTCTCCATCACACTCACCGGTTCGGTGTCGGTGTCCTCCGGCTCGGGCGCCGCAACGGTGGCGACGACCGGCGCCGTACGCGCTTCGGCGATGAAACCGGCGGTGAACCGCTGCGGCGGC
>JABFXT010000096.1 GCA_013361595.1 Nocardia sp.
CGAGGAGATCGCCGGAGACGAAATGGGTGTTCTCGTACTGCTCGAGGAGCACCCGTCCGTGCGCGTTGCAGACCGGATCGTTGTCGACATACACGACCTTCGCCTCGGGATTCTCCTGCTGCGCGATCTGGTGGGTGTTGCCCACCGTCGGTAGACCCGCCCCGATATCGAGGAATTGATCGATACCGGCCGGTCCGGCCAGGTAGCGGACCACCCGATGCAGCCACCGCCGGTTCATCCGGGAAACATCGCCCTGACGCGGTGCGATCCGCTGTATCTGCTCGAAGGCGGCGCGGTCGACATCGTAGTTGTCCTTGCCGCCGAGGCTGTAGTCGTAGACACGGGCGATGCTCGGCCGGGTGGTGTCCACTCCGACCGGTACGCGAACCCCTGTCTGAGGAGCCGGTTCGGCCATGAATACCTCTCTCTACGTTGCGAATCGAACAGGGCGATGTTATGCCGTCTGCTCGGCGGCGTCCCCTCGGACTGCCGGTCAGGCGCCCGCGCTGCGCTCGAGGACCTTGCCCGGCAGCCAGCCGCCGCCCAGATGGGTGACCCGCCACCAGTCGATATCGATGACGATCGCGGTGACCGGGGTGGCGAAGAACGGCTCGATCTGGGGTTCCTTGCGCAGCAACGCCTGGAAGGTCTCGTCGCGGTCGGCCTCGTCGCGCACGGTTATCGTGCCCAGCCCCTGGGCGAAGGGTTCGGCGATGCCGCCGGGTACGACCTTCACTCCTACGTTGGGGTTGGCCCGGAGCTGGTCCAGGGTCCGGCCGCTGTTCTCCAGGATGAGGGTGAGACGGAACAGGTCTTCGTCGAGGTTGGCGAAATAGGCACTGGTGGCCCAGTTGACGCCGTTCTTGGACGTGGCCAGGTCGATGCTGGTGTGGCCGAGTACCTCGGTGAGTTTCTTGCGGATCTCGGTGGCGGTGACTTCGTCTGACATTTCGGGCCTCCATCGGTTGTCGGTGTATGCGAAACGGAGTGGGTGGCCCGGGTGCCGTCGGCGGGGTGCCGGGCCGGTTCGTCTCATGGGAAGTGCGGCCGGAGGGTGGGAGCGCGCCGCGATCCGCGCTGCGCCGACCCGTGCGGCGGACGGTGGAACATACTCGCGGCCGGATCCTGTTCGTCGAGACATAGTGCGGAATCAGGCTGCCTCGGCGGTAACGGCCGGTTCCGGGTGACTGCCGACCACCCTATCCGGACGGGACCGATCCGGCCCGTCGGGGAGTGGTATTCCGGAGCGCCGGAAGTGTTGGCGGCCAATGCTTTACAGTGGAATACGGCAACGGTGCCGACCCGGGTAGGGTTCGCGTGGATGTTGCCGGAATTGTGCGAACCGGCCGGTTCGTCTTCATCGAGCGAGGAGGCACGCGTTACACCGGAAATGACTCCAGTGGTACTCGCTCCTTCTGCCGATGCCGTCATCGGTTGTCGTCTCCCCAGGTCTTCCCGTAACAGGTGAAGCCGGACGTCGTGTCGTGGGGGAAGTTTACGCAAAGAAACCTGATACCGCGTGCAAACAGGAAGATGCTACGGGTATGCGGCACTGTAGGATTCGATCCGGATACCGGCGCCAGCCGGTTACCGCACGACTATCGATCTGTTCGGGGGTGGGCGCGTTACCGGATTACGTGCCTACCAGGGAGTAGGATCGCCTGCCGACCGGTGCGGTTCGGCGGTGGCGGGCGCCGTACGATGCAGCACAGCACGAACTGGCCAGAGGCGACCATGACACATGAGCACGACGATTCCGATGTCCAGGATCAGGCGGAAGCCGATCGTGGGCCGACGGTGCTGCGTATCTCGCTCGGCAGCAGATTACGCCGACTGCGGGAGGCGTGCGGGATCAGTCGTGAGGACGCCGGCGACCATATCCGCGGCTCGCATGCCAAGATCAGCCGCCTCGAGCTGGGCCGGACCCGGTTCCGTGAGCGGGACCTGCTCGATCTGCTGAAACTCTACGGGGTCGACGACCCGGAGAAGCTGGCCGTCTACCTGGACCTGATGAAGAAGGCCAACGATCCGGGCTGGTGGCAGCCCTTCAACGATGTGCTGCCGAACTGGTTCGAGACCTATATCGGCCTGGAGCAGGCTGCCACGACGATCCGCACCTACGAGGCGCAGTTCGTGCCGGGCCTGCTGCAGACCGAGTCCTACGCCCGTTCGGTGATCACGCTCGGCAACGACGACGAGACCGAACGCCGGGTCGGTATGCGGATGCGCCGCCAGGACATCCTGAGCCGTGCCGCCGCGCCGACCCTGTGGGCGGTGGTGGACGAGAACGCGTTGCGCCGACCGATCGACGGATACCCGGAGCTGCGTGATCAGATCGAGCATCTCATCGCCGTGTCCGACCGGCCCAATGTGAAGATCCAGGTGCTGCCCTATTCGGTGGGCGGTCATCCCGCGGCCGGCGGGTCCTTCAGCATTCTCCGTTTCCCGGAGCCCGAACTGCCCGATATGGTCTATATGGAGCAGCTCACCACCTCGCACTACCTGGAGAAGAAACAGGATGTCGAGGTCTATATGACGGTGATGAACAAGCTGAGCGTTATCGCGCTCACCCCCGGGGAGAGCCGGGACTATCTCCGTAAAGTGCTCTCCGAGTTGCCCGCCGAATAGCCGCCGCTCCGCGGGGGTGGGGGAGGATCGCACCCCGGTAAGGCTGTCGGAATCGAGGGGGAGTGGCGCAGGTTCCGTACGCCCGTGAAGGTGCGGCGCGGAGGCGGGTTTCTCCGTCGTCATTCCACAGAAACGGGAGACCGCCCACAACAACCCAGGCAATAAAAATGCCCTTACGTAGATATGCGCATCTAACTATGTATCGCTCAATCCACACCGAACCAAAAGGAAACAAAGACGCCCGAGATGGTAGGAAGGGGGCGTGGCCGCTACAGGTGATAATTCGGGTTCCGCTCGTTCTCGTGCCGTGGCGGAGGTAGTGGAACTGGTCAGCACGCTGATCCGGTTCGACACCTCTAACACCGGCGATCTCGCGACCACCAAGGGTGAGCAGGAGTGTGCCGAGTGGGTGGCACGACAACTGGAGGAAGTCGGCTACACCACCGAGTACGTGGAATCCGGTGCGCCCGGTCGCGGAAACGTTTTCGCGCGATTGCCGGGTGCCGATCCGAGTCGCGGAGCGCTGCTGATGCACGGGCACCTCGATGTGGTGCCGGCCGAGGCCGCGGACTGGAGCGTGCACCCGTTCTCCGGCGCCGTGCGAGACGGTTACGTGTGGGGCCGGGGCGCGATCGATATGAAGGACATGGTGGGGATGATGCTGGCGGTGGCGCGCCAGTTCAAGACCGAGGGGACGGTGCCGCCGCGGGATCTGGTGTTCGCGTTCCTGGCGGACGAGGAGAACGGCGGGAAGTGGGGGTCGCAGTGGCTGGTCGAGAATCGGCCGGACCTGTTCGAAGGGATCACCGAAGCGGTCGGTGAGGTCGGCGGATTCTCGTTGACCGTTCCGCGCCCGGACGGTGGTGAACGGCGGCTGTATCTGGTGGAGACCGCGGAGAAGGGGCTGGGCTGGATGCGCTTGCGGGCGAAAGCGCGCGCCGGTCACGGATCGTTCCTGCACGAGGACAACGCGGTCACCATTCTGGCCGCGGCGGTCGCCCGCCTGGGCACCCATACCTTTCCGCTCGTGCTCTCCGATTCGGTGGCGGAATTCCTGGCCGCGGTATCGGAGGAATCCGGGCTGGAGTTCGATCCGGGCAGTCCGGATATCGAGGGCACGCTGGCGAAACTGGGATCCATCTCCCGCATCATCGGCGCCACCCTGCGCGATACCGCCAACCCGACCATGCTGAATGCCGGATACAAGGCCAATGTCATTCCGCAGACCGCGGAGGCCGTGGTGGACTGCCGGGTGATCCCGGGTCGTCAGGCGGAGTTCGAGCGCGAGGTCGACGAACTGATCGGGCCGGATGTGGAGCGGGAGTGGATCACCAAACTCGACTCCTACGAAACGACCTTCGACGGTCATCTGGTGGACGCCATGAACGATGCGATCCTGGCGCACGACCCGCAGGGCAGGACGGTCCCGTACATGCTCTCCGGCGGGACGGACGCTAAAGCGTTCGCGGATCTGGGTATCCGGTGCTTCGGGTTCGCGCCGTTGCGGTTGCCGCCGGAGCTGGATTTCGCGGCCCTTTTCCACGGCGTCGACGAACGTGTTCCGGTCGATGCGCTCGAATTCGGCACCCAGGTACTGGAACACTTCCTGTTGCACAGCTGATCCGATTCGAAAGAGGAGAACATGGCCGACAACCCTTACGACGCCCTGCCTTCGGTACCGTCCTTCACCCTGACCTCCGCCGATGTATCCGATGGCGCCTCCCTCGGCAACGACCAGGTGAGCGGTGTGTTCGGTGCCGGTGGCAAGGATGTGTCGCCGCAGCTGAGCTGGTCGGGTTTCCCGGCGGAGACG
>JABFXT010000244.1 GCA_013361595.1 Nocardia sp.
ATGAGCCGAAGGCTCGAGTCTCGAGGCCTGAACGGCGAGACTGAGGGGGCCTCAACCCCGCGCGCGCCAGCGCGCCAAAAACACAGCACCTTCGCAAGCAAGTCAACATCCAGCGTTGTTCGTGCCGGGTTCGGCGTTGTTCGTGCCGGGTTCGGCGTTGTTCGTGCCGGGTTCGGCGTTGTTCGTGCCGGGTTCGGCGTTGTTCGTGCCCGGTCCAGCGCTATCCGCACCTGGTCCGGCACCGTTCACCCCCCGCCGCGTGAATTCACCCCGGCACGAGCCGGTCTCCTGTTCGCCACCCCGGAGCACGACTCACCCGGCCATCCGCGTCCGGGCGACCCGGCCCCCTGGATCACACGGCGCCGACGCACGCCCAGAACAGAGTGGCGGCCTCTTCGGGTGCCCGGGCGCAGATGTCCTTGTCGGACGCCGAGATCCAGGCGGCGGTGCCGCGGGTGAGCGATACCTCGGCGTCACCGCTCGACAACCGGGCCGATCCCACCGTGCACAGCACGATTCCCGGGCCGGCGTCGGTCATGGGTACCTGTGCCGGTCCGGCCGTGAGGTCGAAGCGGCGGAGGGCGAATTCCGGTGCGGGGGTGCGGTAGCGGACCGAACCGTCGCCGGCCGGTTCGGGGAGTACCAGGGGTAGGTCGATCGGTTCGAAGTCGAGGACTTTCAGTAGTTCCGGGACGTCGACGTGTTTGGGCGTGAGTCCGCCGCGCAGCACATTGTCGGAGTTGGCCATGATCTCGACGCCGACGCCGTGCAGGTAGGCGTGCAGGTTGCCGGCAGCGAGGAACAGGCCCTGGCCGGGTTGCAGGGTGATTCGGTTCAGCAGCATCGCGGCCAGTACTCCGGCGTCGCCGGGGTAGGCCTCGGCCAGTTCCAGCGTGGTGCGGGCTTCGGCGGCGAATTCACGTTCGGAATTGGACAGATAGCGGACGCAGCCGTCCAGCACGGCCGGCAGCAGCGTGTCCAGGACTGTCGGCGGGAGGGTGATCCAGCTGGTGAACAGGGTTCGCAGGCCGTCGGAATCGGGTTGTGCGGCGAGCAGATCGGTGTAGTGGGCGAGTTCGGTGATATCCAGGGCCCGGAACAGGTCCACGGTGCGCAGCGGGTCGCGGAAACCGGCGAGCGCCTCGAATCGTTCCAGGGCGACGACCAGTTCGGGTTTGTGGCTGTCGTCGCGATAGTTGCGCATGGGCGAATCGAACGGTACCTCGGTGCGGTTCTCCCGGGCGAACCCGGATCGTGCCTGCTCGGCGCTCGGATGGGCCTGCAGTGAGAGGGGTTCCTCGGCGGCCAGGATCTTCAGCAGGAACGGTAGACGATCGTCGAAACGTTCGGCGGCCGCGCCGAGCTCCTCCCCGGGGTTCGCCGAAATCACCTCCAGCAGGGACCGGGTGCCGCTGTCGGTCCGGAGGTACGCGGGGTCGGCCGGATGGGCGCCGAACCACAATTCGGCTTCTGGATGCGCTGAGGGGACGGGACGACCGCAGAGTTCGGCGAGCGCGGTGCGCGAGCCCCAGGCGTACGAGCGCAGCGCACCCACGAGTTCGTGCACTAGTAGTGTCCCCCGTCGTAACTCTCCGGTCCGCTCGCCGCGACTGCCCGGCCGCCGATCAGCCGCAGATAGGCCGCCGTCATCTCCCAGCGCAGCGCGAGTACGGCCAGACGTTCTATTTCCCCGCCGATCGGGACGGGAACGGGGTCGGGGACCGGTGATCCGGCGGGCGCCGGATCGGTGGGGGTCGATTCGAGATCCGCGGTGACGAGGTCGGCGTCCACGGTGCCGCCGCCCGCGCCACCGAAGACGGCGATCTTGCGGCGGGCGGTCACGATATCGGACTCCGTGCTACACACGAAGATCCGCTTCTTCTCCACCGGCGGTGGGCCGTCGAGTTGCTCATCGTGGAAGAGCGGCTCGTAGTCGGGAGCGGCTGCGGTGGCGGCGTTCACCAGGCGTGGTAGCGCTGTCACCGCGACAGCCAGTTCCACCGCGGCGGCGGCGCGGCCCGCCGATTGCAGCAGGACCTCTGCCGCGTGTACGGCCAGTTCGGTGGTGGCCGCGCTGTCACCGGCGATGATCAAACCACGCTGCTGAGTCCGGGCGGCGAGGTTCTTGGCGGGATTGTGGAAGACCTCGTGCTGGGGGCCGTCGCGCAGCGCCTCGATATCGAGCACATCGGCCAGCTCGGCCAGTTCGGGCAGGAACGCCGCACTGCGATTTCCGTCGATGGTCCGCAGTACCGCGATCCCCACACCGAGGTAGCGCAGCAGCCTGTTCTCGTCGAGTACGGGGACTCGTGGCGCGAGCAGGGCCGCGCGGCCGGCCGCGGCGGCACGCAGCGGGCCCTCGTCCGGGGCGGCCACCACCACCTCGGCGCCACGGCGCAGCGCCCGGTCGACCGCGTCGATGAGCCGCGGATCGCCGGCGTCGTCCCCGGCCACCAGCACCACATCGAGCGGACCCGCCCAAGAGGGCACGGAGGTGACCTGGACCAGGGGCAGCCCGGTGCGGTCACCGAGCGCCGCGACCAGCAGGGCCGCGGCGCGGCCGGCCCGGCCGGGGCCGGACACCAGCAGCAGACTTCGTGGACGCAGGCCGTCCAGGCGGGCGAGCGCACCTTCGGCCACGGCTGCCGCGGTGGCACGCACCTGGGCGCCACCGGACGCGGCCGAACGGAGGGCGCCGCCGGTATCGGCGGCCTCGAGCATTGCGGCATCGTCCAGATCGAGTACCGGGGTATCAGCGATCATCGGGCGTGGCACCTCCCCTCATCGCGCTGTTGTCGGTCTCGGCCGCCACCGCCCGCGTCGTGGACACCGGGCCTGGAACGGGCGAATCCACGGTGTGTATTTCCACTATTCCAGTCAGGCGCGGACGATGCGCAGGATCTCGGTCACGAGTGCGTCTACTTCGTCCTGCGACCTGGCTTCGACGTTGAGCCGCAGCAGCGGTTCGGTATTGGAAGCACGGAGGTTGAACCAGGCATGGTCGGGTAGCTGGACGGTGACGCCGTCCAGCCGGTCCACCGACACCGCCCGTCCCGCGAACGCGTCGATGACGTCGGCGGTCCGGCCGGCGGCGTCGTCGACGGTCGAATTGATCTCGCCGGAGGCGGCGTAGGCGGTGTAGGAAGCCATCAGTTCGGATACGGGCCGTTTGTCCTCGCCCAGCGCGGCCAGCACGTGCAACGCGGCCAGCATGCCGGAATCGGCGCCCCAGAAGTCCCGGAAGTAGTAGTGCGCGGAATGCTCGCCGCCGAATACGGCACCGGAACTGGCCATCAATTGTTTGATGAACGAATGACCCACCCGTGACCGCACCGGATGACCGCCGAGTTCGGTCACCAACTCCGGAACCGCGCGTGAGGTGATCAGATTGTGGATGATGGTCGCCCCCGGCTCCTTGGCCAGTTCCCGCTCGGCGACCAGCGCGGTGATGGCCGACGGCGAAACGGGGTCGCCGAGCTCGTCCACCACGAAACAGCGGTCGGCGTCACCGTCGAAGGCCAAACCGATATCCGCACCGGAATCGCGGACCAGCGCCTGCAGGTCCACCAGGTTCTTCGGATCGAGCGGGTTCGCCTCGTGATTGGGGAAGGTGCCGTCCAGCTCGAAATACAGCGGCACGACCTTGACCTGGGGCAGCGCCCCCAGCACAGCGGGAACGGTATGCCCGCCCATACCGTTGCCGGCATCCACCGCGATGTTCAGCGGACGGATACCGCCGAGATCCACCAGGTCGCGCAGGAAAGCGGCGTAGTCGTCGAGCAGGTCGACCTCGGTGGCAGTGCCGGGATCCCCCGCGTAACCGGGCACCCCGGAGATCAACTCGGCCGCGATGGTCGCCAACCCGGTGTCCTGACCCACGGGCAGCGCACGCGCCCGGCAGAGCTTGATGCCGTTGTAGCGCGCCGGGTTGTGGCTGGCGGTGAACATGGCGCCGGGGCAGTCCAACCGGCCGGAAGCGAAGTACAGTTCGTCGGTGGACGCCAGCCCGATATGGACCACGTCCAGGCCCTGCGCGAGTACACCCTCGGCGAACGCGGCCACCAACTCGGGAGAGGAAGCCCGCATATCGTGGCCGATCACGATGCGCCGCGCTTCCTCGCCCCGCATCAGCCGGGCGAACGCCGCCCCTGCGTCCCGGACGAAGCCGGCGTCGAGTTGGTCGGCGACCACACCGCGGATGTCGTAAGCCTTGATCACCGCGTTCACGGACTCGGCAGAGCGGGCGACTGTCATGGCGACCACCCTAGTGCTGTGTTTATGGCCCCGCCTTCGGCGGGGCGGGCTGTGTTTATTTGCCCCGCCTGCGGCGGGGCGGGCGGGGCCCTCGTGACCCCGGTTCTTCACTCCGCCGCTCAGTCGCTGCGCTCCTTCGCTCTGTCGCTCCAGAACCG
>JABFXT010000145.1 GCA_013361595.1 Nocardia sp.
GTGTGCTACATCGCCAATTACTTCACCAGCCAATGCGGTGGCCGACTGGTCAATATCCCTCGGGTGGCCGATGGCGCGCTCTACAGCTTCGGGCCGGCGGTCGTCTACGACTGGTCTCCGGAGCAGGCTGACTTCCCGGTGGATCTGCTCTATCGGGCCGTCGAAGAGGGAGACTTCACGATCGTCACCGACGAGTGGTACGACCGCGAGACCGAATTCGCCACAGTTCACGGGTTGCCCCATGCGGGTGTCGACCTGACCAACGGGTAAGCCCGGAGATGTCGGGGGATGTCCGTCGAGGATGAACGTCGTCGTCGGTCCGAACGGGGGCACAAGCACAATGAACGGGGTCGCCGCTTTCACCTCGGGATGGCCGAGGCGCGCGGTGAAACACGCGAAAGCGGCTGGCGATACGAAGCCACGGTAAAGCTCGGCAACAACCGGGAGCGCAGGCACGATACCGCCCGGATGAACGAGCGCGGTGGTTTGGACTTCACCGAGTACAAGGGCGGCAATCTCGTCGGTGGCGACACCACCAGGGAGCAGCTCGCCAAGGACCGGGAGATCCTCGAGCGCGATATCAACGCCCGGGGAAGCTGGGTCCTCGTGCAGGGATCGGCCAGCCGCGATTTCCGTCAACAGTTGGAGGCGATGGAGCGGGACTTCGGCGAGAGATTCCGTGTCGTGGAAGTCAGTAAGGCTCAGGCAAGAGAGGCACGCCTGGCCGGCCGGAGGATCGAACGCGAACGTGAACTCGCCCAGCCGGAGTTGTTCGATTCGAAGGTGCTGCGGGCCGAGCAGCGGATGCGGGAGCGGGCGGAAAGGCTACGTGAGAAGATCCGCGTTCAGGAGGCGGCCCAGCGTGCCATCGAGCAACAGCGGTTGGAGCGGGAGGCGCAAGAGCGAGAGCGAGAATTCCGTGCGAGGCGCGAGGCTGCTGAACGCCTGGCCGAGCGTATGCGTGAGGAACGGGAAGCCGTGGCGCGCGGCGGAAACCCCGAGATGACGGGTATGGAGGCCAAGGATTTCCTCGCGCTCTCGGGCCCACCGCCCGGGACGCACGGACCTGGCCACGAGGCACCGCAGGTCACCCGGGGAGGCTCGGGACGAGGCCAGGAACGCGGGCGTGACCAGTATCGAGACCGCTGAAAACAGAAAAAGCCCCCAACCCGCCAGCGTGAACCCACGCAGGACGAATCCTGATGGATGGGGGCTTTTCCGGATGCTCAGGGGCGGGGGAGGCGGGTAGTGCGGATCGGTCTGCAGGGCCTTGCGGTATACCTGGTCGTCCCATGCGCGATGCGGGTAGAGCTCGCCCACAGTGTTCGCCACCTTGTCCAGGCGTTCTTCGGCCCGGTCCATACGGTCGAGCGCGGAGGTGGCCAGCTTCTCGTGGAGCGTCGCCTCCCGTTCTGATCGGCCTTGGCCCAGGCGCTCGCCGCCACGGAAGCCGTCGCCACCGACAGCAGCGGAACCGACACCTCCGCGGGCAGGACACTGCGGAAGCCCGGCAGGCTCGACACCAGGGCGGTCAGGACGCCGAGCTGGGCTGCTGGGTCTCGTCGGAGCCGGCCTTGCTCATCACGGCGGTGGACCGGGCGGCCTGTCCAGCCGCGGCACCTGACGGATAGTCCCCGGTCCCGGGTGGTGGCCGCGCACGGTCGGTCGCCCGGCACGTACGCTCGGGGTATGCCCGCCACGGCGTTGCGCCACGATCACCACTCGGATTCCCGGGCCGACACCCTCGAGGGTCTGGCCGAGTTGATCGGCGACCGGCCCACGGTGGTACTCACGGGCGCCGGAATCTCGACCGACAGCGGGATTCCCGACTATCGCGGCCCCGATTCGCCGCCGCGCAATCCGATGACCTATCAGCAATTCGTCGGTGATCCCGTATTCCGGCAGCGCTACTGGGCGCGTAACCACATCGGCTGGCGGCATATGGACGCCGCCCGCCCGAACGCCGGTCACCGGGCCCTGGCTGAACTGGAACGGTGCGGCCCGGTCACCGGCGTGATCACCCAGAACGTCGATCTGCTGCACACCAAGGCGGGCAGCCGCCGGGTGATAGATCTGCACGGCAGCTACGCCCAGGTGCGCTGTCTGGGGTGCGGGTCGCGGATCTCCCGGATGAACCTGGCCGAACAATTGGAACGGGCCAACCCGGGTTTCACCGCCGCCTCGGTGACCGGGCTGGAGGTGGCGCCCGACGCCGACGCCGTGGTCGAGGACACCAGCGGTTTCCGTATGGTCGACTGTCCGGGCTGCGGCGGAATGTGGAAGCCCGATATCGTCTACTTCGGGGAGAGCGTGCCGCCCGAACGGCTCGCGGAAGCCTACGAACTGGTGGATTCGGCCGAGGTGATCCTGGTGGCCGGATCCAGTCTCACCGTGCTGTCGGGCCGCCGCTTCGTACACCGGATCGCCCGCAACGGTGGCACGGTGGTGATCGTGAACCGTGGCGCCACCCGCAGCGACGGTCTCGCCGCCCGCCGCTTGGACGCCGGATGCTCGCCGGTTCTCGCCGCGCTGGCGCGGCACTACCGGGTGCGCGGCGCGCGCCCGCCCGCCACCAATGCCGGATCCGCGTAGGCTGCCCGGATATGCGCAGCACAGTCATCGCGGTGCACACCGGCCGCAACGAAGTGGTCCGTGATATCACGCCGGAATGCCGGGCATTCGTGAACGAGGCGGGCGGCGACGGTCTCCTGCACATCTTCGTACCGCACGCCACCGCGGGAGTCGCGGTCCTGGAACTCGGGGCCCACAGCGACGAGGACCTGCTCGCCGCCCTGCGCGATCTGCTGCCGGCCGATGATCGGTGGCGGCACGCGCACGGATCACGCGGGCACGGCCGCTCCCATGTGATGCCCGCGCTCATCGCCCCCTATGCGACCGTTCCGGTGCTCGACGGCGAACCGGCACTGGGGACCTGGCAGTCCATCGCACTGGTCGATCTCAATATCGACAATCCCGATCGCGAGGTGCGGTTGTCGTTCCTGACTTCCGCGGGCTGAGCGCGACCGCCGGGTAACGTCGGCGGTATGAGCAGCCTCGGAGTCGCCGTCATCGGATACGGGCTGGCCGGATCGGTGTTCCACGCACCGCTCGTCGCCGCCGAGCCCCGGATGCGGGTGGCCGCGGTGGTGACCGGATCGGCCGAACGGGCGGAGCAGGCGCGGCGCGAACACCCCGGGGTCCGGGTACTGCCCGATACCGACAGCCTCTTCGCCGATATGTCCGGAATCGATCTGGTCGTGGTGGCGGCACCCAACCGGGTACATGCCGCACTGGCCCGCCGGGCGCTGGCCGCCGGAGTCGCGGTAGTGGTCGACAAACCCTTCGCGGTGACGGCCGCGGAAGCCGAGGAACTGCTGCGTTGCGCACGCGATACCGGGCGGGTACTCACCGTTTTCCAGAATCGGCGATGGGACGGTGATTTCCGGACCGTTCGCAAGCTGATGGCCGACGGTGCGCTGGGATCGGTACATCGCTTCGAATCGCGATTCGAGCGCTGGCGGCCGGTACCCAAAGGTGGCTGGCGCGAGGTCGGCGGTCCCGCCGACGCCGCCGGAATCCTCTACGACCTGGGCAGCCATCTCGTCGACCAGGCCCGGACGCTGTTCGGCCCGGTCGAGAGCGTCTACTGCGAACTGGCCGATCGTCGCCCAGGTGTCACGACCGACGACGATATGTTCCTCGCGCTCACCCACACCGGCGGAGTCCTCTCCCATCTGTGGGCGAGCGCGGTGGCGCCGCTGCTCGGCCCGCGGTTCCGCGTGCTCGGCGACCGGGCCGGCTACGAAGTGCACGGTCTGGATCCCCAGGAGGCGGCGCTGCGGGCCGGTCGCCGGCCGGGAGACGGCGAACCGTGGGGTGTCGTCGAGGCGGCAGCGCACGGTGTGCTCGGCGCGGGGTCCGAGGTGGCGCCGTACCCCACCCTGCCCGGTGACTATCCGGCCTTCTACGCGGCGGTCGCCGCCGCGGTCCTGGACGGCGGGCCGGTTCCGGTCGACCCCGCGGACGCACTGGCCGGGCTCCGGATACTCGAGGCGGCCCGCGCGTCGGCCGCATCCCGGACCGTGGTGAACTGCGGTGCTGCGTCGGCGACCGGCGGGTAGATCGTTCCGGCGCACCTCGGTGACCGGGCTTCATCCGAGCGGACGGGCCCGGCGGCCGATCCGGCGGCGGGTGTTCGACGGGTGTGGTCACCACACCGCCGTCGGCGCGCGACATACCGCAACGGAACGTATTACGACCGTATCGCGGCCCGGACCCGGGCGGCGAACGCGTCGAGTACCGCTGTGTAGGTGGCGGGAACGGCGATTCCCATCACCGGGCTGTTGCCCGAGGTGCCGAAGACGAAAGTGAAGAACGAGCAGCAGTTCGATTCCCGCGCC
>JABFXT010000531.1 GCA_013361595.1 Nocardia sp.
GGATTGTCGCGTTCGGGAGCGGGACAGCGCGGTGCGGTGCACCGGCGGCTGCTCACCGAACTGGAGACCCGTCGCGGGGTGGACCGGCAGCTCGAGGCGCTGCCCACCGATGCCGAGATGGACCGCCGGATAGCCGTCGGGGCCGGGCTCACCTCGCCCGAACTGGCCACGATGATCGCCCATGTGAAGCTCGCGCTGAAATCCGATCTGCTGCACGGTGAGCTGCCCGACAGTCCCACGTTCACCGCGGTGCTGCCGGACTATTTCCCGACCCCGCTGCGGGATCGTTTCGCCGGCGCCATCACCCGCCACCCGCTGCGGCGCGAGATCGTGGCCACCGTGGTCGTCAACGAGATGGTCGATTTCGGCGGCGCCACTTTCGCGTTCCGGTTGTCCGAGGAGATCGGTGCCACCACCGACGACGCGGTACGCGCGTTCACGGCGGCGGTCGAGATCTTCGGATTGCGGGAACTGTGGCAGCGGATCCGCACGGCCGAGATGCCGACCTCGGTGCGCGATCAGCTCGAGCTGGAGTCCAATCGCACGCTGGAACGGGCCGCGCGCTGGCTGCTGCTGAACCGCCCGCAGCCGATCGCCATCGGCGCGGATATCGCCCGCTACCGCGAAGGTGTGCACGCCCTGGCCGACCGGGTGCCCGGCTGGTTGCCCCAACCGCTCGCCGAACGGGTCGCGGCGCATGCCACCGAGGCGACCGAACAGGGTGCGCCGGCCGATCTCGCCTCCGAGGTCTATCGCCTCATCCATCTCTTCCCGCTGCTCGACGTGCTGGATATCGCCGATATCGCGGAACGGGATTCACGGGAGATCGCCGAACTGTATTTCGCGCTCAACGCGCATCTGGAGATCACCCGACTGATCAGTGCGGTGGGCGATCTGGACCACGATCAGCGCTGGGCCGGTCTGGCGCGGCTGGCGTTGCGCGACGATCTGTACGAATCGCTGCGACTGCTGACGCTGGATATCGCCACGGCCACCGATCCCGAGGATCCGGTGACGGAGAAGCTGGACTACTGGGAGCAGACCAATCGGTCTCGCTTGATCCGGGCGCGTGCCGCGCTCACCGAGATCTTCGGGGTATCCCGGCACGATCTGGCCACCCTGTCGGTGGCGGCACGGCAGGTGCGGAGCCTGGCGGGTAGTGCGGAGTCGGGCACCCTCGCCTGAGGGTGAGCGAGTACGGTGGCCGTCCGGCGCGAGCCGGGCGGCCACCGCCGTATACACGCCCACGCGGTGGCTGGAGATCCCACATCGGGCCGGCTGTCCGCACCGGACGGACGTCGGTCCCGTACAGGACGGGTATCGCACCGGCGGGCGGAGCGGATATACCGGACCGCACGAACAAGGGGCGAATCGCTGTGGGGCGGAATGCCGCTCAGGTGTGGTGGCTGCGCGTTCCGCAAGAGGCGCAGAACCTGGCCGTGGGCAGCAGCTCGGCGTCACACTCCCGGCAGCGGGGCGGTTCGGCGGGCGCGAAACGGTTCCCGCATTCGACACAGAACTTGGCGCCCGGCGGATTCACGGTGGCGCAGGCGCCGCAGATCGGGTTGTCGGCTGCCGCGGGGCCCAGTTCGGCCGGTTTCGCCGTGGGTGGGAGCGCCGCCGGGTCACGCTCCGCCCGGGGCGGCTGCTGGTGCTGCTGCCAGGGTGATCCCGGCGCGGACGCGGGATGCCCGGCGGCCGCGGGACCGGACTGCTGTAGCGCGTTGATGCCCAGTGCCGCGCCCAGGAAGCCGCCGCCGTCGTGGCCGTGGCCCGACGCCAGCCCCTGGCCGGCACCCAGGGCCATCTCTCCGGCGGCGTACTGCCGGAAATCCCCGGCCAGCCTGATGTAGGTGACATCCTTGGCGAGCCGTTTGAGCCGATCGGCGTCCTCGGGCGCCAGCGTGATATCGAAATTGCCCAGCCGGGGGATTCGCAGGCCGTATTCGTAGAGCGCGGTATTGGTCTGGCGTACGACCGCCTGTTCGATGACGGGCAGCAGGCCGGACAGGCCCAGTACCGGCCATTCGCCCTGTGAAACCCCCTGGGTCACCGCGACCTTCATCGCCTTGAGCAGTAGATCGGCGCTCCACGATTCGATCCCGGCCGGATCGTGCAGATCCGTACTGCCGGCCAGTGAGGTGATCAGTTGCCCGGCGTCGCGGACACTGAGCGCGAACTCACCGAAAACGCGCAGGGTGACTATCTGCTCGCTGACCGGGTCGGCGATATCGGCCAGGCGGCCGCCGAACTTGATCCCGGCGAATTCGCGGGTGGAGACGAAGTAGAGCTCGGCGCGATACAGGTTGCCACCGGTCAGGGTGTCCACCAGCGCACCGAGGACGGGGAGCTCGTCGGCGTCGATCCGATGCCGTCCCGGGCCCAGCGCGCCCAGGACCTGGCCGGATTTCACGAAGAGAGCCGTCTGGTCGGCATTGACTATGGCGCGGGAGTATCGCCGGATGTTCACATCCGGCCACTTGTAGACGAGTTGTTTCTTACCGGTCTCGGGGACGGCGATGAACTCGCGTTCGAACCAGGCCATCTCGATGCTCCCTACGCAATTGACGTGTCCAGCGTATCGACGTTCAGCGGCTCGATCAATGGCACTTACAGTGCTGCCGACCTCGTGTTTTGCTCAAACCTGCTGGTTTCCACTGTGTTACACACAGCGGCCCCCTATTGATCGTGCCGCTAACTAGCGGTACATTGCTCGCAGACATGATCTGCGCCACTCGAAAGGCAACACGATGACAACTGTTCAAGAGCCTCGGGGACAGGCGGCGCCGACGGAGGGTCTGCACGCCGAAGACGCGGGCTACCACAAGTCGCTGCGCCCCCGGCAGCTCCAGATGATCGCTATCGGTGGCGCCATCGGAACGGGCCTGTTCCTCGGCGCCGGCAGCCGGCTGCACGAAGCCGGACCCGGCCTGTTCCTGGTCTACGCCATCTGCGGCATCTTCGTATTCTTCATTCTGCGCGCTCTGGGCGAGCTGGTCCTGCACCGTCCGTCGTCCGGGTCCTTCGTTTCCTACGCTCGTGAGTTCTACGGTGAGAAGCTGGCCTTCGCGGTCGGCTGGATGTACTTCTTCCACTGGTGCATGACCGGCATCGTGGATATCACCGCGATCGCCACCTATGTCCACTTCTGGGGCGCCTTCGAGGTGATACCGCAGTGGACCATCGCGCTGATCGCCCTGGCCATCGTGCTGGCGATCAACATGGTCTCGGTGAAGTGGTTCGGTGAACTGGAGTTCTGGGCCGCCCTGATCAAGGTCGTCGCCCTGGTCGCCTTCCTGATCATCGGCACCGTCTTCCTGGCCGGCCGCTTCGATATCGAGGGCAACTCCACCGGCTTCAGCGTCATCTCCGACAACGGTGGTCTGTTCCCCTCCGGCCTGCTGCCGCTGGTCGTCGTGACCACCGGTGTGGTCTTCGCCTATGCCGCGGTGGAACTCGTCGGTACGGCCGCCGGTGAGGCGGAGAACCCCGAGAAGATCATGCCGCGGGCCATCAACTCGGTGATCGCCCGGATCGCGCTGTTCTACGTCGGTTCGCTCGTCCTGCTCGGCCTGCTGCTGCCCTACACCGTGTTCAAGTCCGGCGAGAGCCCGTTCGTCACCTTCTTCTCCAAGATCGGTATCGACGGCGCCGGTTCGGTCATGAACCTGGTGGTGCTGACCGCCGCGTTCTCCAGCCTGAACGCCGGCCTCTACTCGACGGGCCGCATTCTGCGCTCGATGTCGATGAACGGTAGTGCGCCCAAGATCGCGTCCCGGATGTCCACCACCGGTGTTCCCTATGTCGGCATCCTCGCCACCGGGGCCATCGCGCTGGTGGGTGTCGGACTGAACGCCGTCGTTCCCGACAAGGCGTTCGAGATCGTGCTGAACGTCTCGGCGCTGGGCACCATCTTCTCGTGGACCGCGATCGTGCTGTGCCAGCTCCAGCTGTTCAAGTGGTCTCGCGACGGTAAGGTCACCCGGCCCAAGTTCCGGCTGCCCGGCGCGCCCTACACCAGCTACGCCACCCTGGTGTTCCTGGTCGGCGTCGTGCTGCTGATGCTGTTCAGCGAGGAGATCGAACAGCGGGCGGCGGTGATCGCGATGCTGGTGGTCGGTGTTCCGGCACTGGTCGGCGGTTGGTTCCTGGCCCGTAAGCGGGTCGGCGAGCTCGCCACCGAACGGACCGCGGTGACCGCCGCCGCGGCGCCGGCCGAGGAGTCCGGTGACACGGTTCGTATTCTCGACGAACCGGAGGACAAGTAGTCACACGGACGCTGTGCCGTGAAATACCCCGGGTAGCACACCCGGGGTATTTCGCATTCCCAGAGAAGGGAATGTCCGCTCTCCCGTGCCGGGGACGCGGGATCACAATAGACTCTCTCTGTTCT
>JABFXT010000480.1 GCA_013361595.1 Nocardia sp.
GTTCGTGGATCCGGGCGAAGTCGGTGACCGCGGTGCCGTCCGGACCGAGGATCCGGAACCGGAGATCGGTCGCGCCGGGCTCGGTGATCGCCGTCTCGAGGTCCAGGGTGTAGCCGGCTTCGGTGATCTGCAGTCCGCCGGGGAGGGCCGCGGCGTGGGTCGTGTGGCCGCCGTGGTTTCCGCCGCCGGTGTGGTGGGCGTGGTGGTGAGCGTGTGCGGTGGCGTTCATTTCGTTCTCCTCGGTCGGTCGCTTCGACACGGGAGACATTAATACCCCCAGGGGGTATATGCAACCCGCTGTGGTCACCGGTTCGGGCACGAAGGCCGGAGAACGCGCAAGGCCGGACACCGGTCGACGGTGTCCGGCCTTGCGGTAGCGGTGGATCCGGCTGGTTATCGGACTGTCGCGGCATGCCGGATGATGATGTCGCCGAACGAATTACGTGCCCGTACCTGGACGACATCGTCGCCGCGGGCCGCCGTGCCGGCCGGCCCCATATCGTTGTGCACCGTGCCGTGCAGCGCGTCGGCTTCCAGGCGCACCGCGCTGCCCGCGCTGATCCCCACCTCCACTTCGCCGGTGGATGTTTCGAGTCGCAGCACACCGCGCGCCGCCTCGCCGATGCGGATATCGCCCTTGGCCACTTTCGCGGTGACCGAATCGCGCGGGCCCTCGACGATGATGTCGCCGGCGGCCACTTCGAGTTCGCACCGGCCCAGTCCGCCGATGGCCAGTAAGCGGCCCACCGCGGCGGTACCCCGGAGCCGCGAGCCGGTGGGAACCTCGATCGTCACCTCGATCGACGGATTGCCGCCGAACGGTGAATAGGTCCGCCAGTCCTTCGGCGTGGTGACGGTCAGCTCCCCGGCGGCGAAATCCACCCGGGTCTGCTGGGCGGCGCGGATATCGCCCTTCCTGGCTGCGTCGGCGGGCCGGACCTCGACCACGGTATCGGTGCGGTCGGAGGCCACCACCGTGACTGCGCCGGAGAGCACTTCGACGGTGACGGCGATCGGTTCCGGGGTCGGGTAGGTGGGCATGGGAGTTCTCCGTGGATACGAGTCGGGTTCGGATGCGGGGCAGCGGATTCGGGCGGTCCGCCCGGCCGCGTCGAGCGCGGCCGGGCGTCGGGGTCAACGGCCGGCGTCGGTCCAGGTGACCGGGAGTTCGTGGACGCCGTAGATGTTCATATCGGTCCGCAGCGGTACTTCCGCGGCGGGTACAGCGAGCCGCAGCGTCGGGAAGCGGTGCAGCAGTCCCACGAAACCGGCCCGCATCTCGATGCGCGCCAGCTGTTGACCCAGGCACTGGTGCACACCGTGGCCGAACGAGACGTGACCGCGCGCTCGGCGGCGGATATCGAGGGTGTCCGGATCGTCGAAACGCCGGGGGTCGTGATTGGCGGCCAGCAGAGATACGACGACGGTGCAGCCCTGCGGAATCGTTTCGCCGCCGAGTTCGAGGTCCTCGGTGGCATAGCGGTAGAAGATATCGGCGACCGACAGATAGCGCATCAGCTCTTCGACCGCGTCCGGTGCCAGGTCCGGGTTCGCGCTCAGGTCGGCCAGCTGCCCGGGGTTCTCCAGGAGCGCGAAAGTGCCCAGCGCCAGCATATTGGCCGTGGTCTCGTGGCCCGCGAGCAGCAGCAGGAAGGAGATGCCGGTCAATTCCTCGATGGAGAGATCGTCGTCCCGGGCCAGATCGGACAGGATGTCCTCACCGGGCGCGGCGCGTTTGGCGGTCACCAGCTCGGCCAGGTAGCCCATCATCGCGCCGTAGGCACCCATCTTCTCCTCCAGCGGCTGGTCCCTGAGCAGGAATTTGGCGGAGTTGGTCTGGAAAGTCTCCCGGTCGGCGTAGGGGACTCCGAGCAGTTCGCAGATCACCAGCGACGGCACCGGCAGCGCGAACGCCCGCACCAGATCGACCGGCGGTGTCAGCTCCGCCATTTCGTCGAGCTGCCGTTCGACGACCTCTTCGATATGCGCTTCGAGTTCTTTCATCCGCCGTACGGTGAAAGCGCCGATGAGCTTGCGGCGCAACCGGGTGTGGTCCGGCGGGTCCATGGCGACGAAGACACCCGGGATCTGCGGGGACGGTTCGGTCTGGACGGGCATATCCGGGCTCGCGTCCAGTGCGTGCAGGACGCCGATGTCCTGGCGGGAGCTGAAGCGGGTATCGGCCAGCAGCGCCCGGACCTCTTCGTAGCCGGTGACGAGCCATCCTTCGTGGCCGTCGGGGAAGACCAACGGGCTGACCGGGCGGGTCTCGCGCAGCCGGGTGATCGCGCGGGGCGGGTCGAAGGGGCCCGCATCGCGGGTGGTGGGCAGGCCGTGCGGGACGGAGGCGGTATCGCTCATCGGTTCTTCCTGTTCGTGGTCTGGTCGGGGGCCGGGCTGCGGAACGCCGGGGGTCATCGGTCCCGGAGGCCGATCGCCGCCGCGGGGCAGCTGTGGGCGGCTTCGCGGGCGGTCGGGTGATGTGGGGCGGTGGGAGTGGAATCGAGGAGGCGCACCCGGCCGTCCGCCTCGTCCTGGTCGAAGATCTCCGGCGCGATCAGCGCGCACATACCCGCGCCGATGCAGCGTTCCCGGTCGACACTGAGTTCCATCGGTTTCCCTTCCGGCCGGACGACGGAACCGGCCGGACCGGCTGCCGCGAGTGCTGGGCTGTTCATACGAGAACTGTCGCCGGTGCCGCTGATATCGGGCTGACATCGCCCTGACACCCCCGCCGAGGATATGTTCGACCAGGTCAGCGGCAAGATCGTCAGCTGGGGAAAGGGGGCCCGGCGGACGCCGGCCGGCTGCGGCAGAATGGTCCGGTGCAGATCGCGTTGCTTGGACCGCTCGATATCCGAGCAGACGACGGGGGATCTATCGAGGTACCGGGTGTCCGGTTGCGGGCGCTGCTGATCGCCTTGGCCCTCGAGCCCGGTCGTGCGGTCGCGAAGTCGACGCTGGTCGACTGGATCTGGGGTGAGCAGCCGCCCGCCGACGCGGCGAACGCCCTGCAGGCGCTGGTCTCGCGGCTGCGCCGGCTGTTACCGGCGGGATCGCTCGAGGGACAGGCGGGCGGATACCGGCTCACGGTCGAACCCCGCGCGGTCGACGCGACGCGGTTCGAGCAGCTCCTGGAACGGGCGCGCGGTGGTGACGACGCGGACCGGGCCCGCCTGCTGCGCGAGGCCCTCGACCTCTGGCGCGGGGCGCCGATGCAGGACGTGGATGTGCGCGACAGCGAAGCCGTCGACGCGCTGATCACTCGGTTCGAGGGGTTGCGCCTGACCGCGGCCGAGGATCTCTACGAGTCCGAACTCCGCCTGGGCCGGGGCGCGCACCGAGTGGGCGAGCTCACCGATCTGGTGGCCCGCTATCCGGTCCGGGAACGCCTGGTGGTCTCGCTGATGCGGGCCCTCGCGGCCGCCGGGCGCGGTTCGGAGGCACTGGTGGTGTACCAGGATGCGCGGGAAGCGCTCGCCGACACTCTCGGTGTGGACCCCTCGCCGGATATGTCGGCGCTGCATATCGCGCTGTTGCGCGGCGAAGTCGGCGCGGACACCGACGATCGCCGGACGAATCTGCGCGCCGAGCTCACCGGATATGTGGGCAGATACGCCGATATCGCCGCCGTGCGCGACCTCATCTCGAAACACCGGCTCACCACCCTGACCGGGCCCGGCGGTTCGGGGAAGACCCGGCTGGCACTGGAGACCGCGCAGACGTTGCTCGACGATCTGCCGGACGGGGCCTGGCTGGTCGAGCTGGCCTCGATCGACGCGAGCGGTGATGTGGCGCAATCGGCGATCGCCGCCCTCGGCCTGCGGGACGCGCTACTGGGCGGCACTCCGGACGCGGAGCCGGTGGACCGCCTCGTCGCCGCGATCCGCGACCGCGAGACGCTGTTGATCCTGGACAACTGCGAGCATGTGATCGAAGCCGTCGCCACCTTCGCCCACCGGGTGCTCGGGGAGTGCCGGCGGTTACGGATCCTGGCCACGAGCCGGGAACCGCTGGGTATCACCGGTGAGGCACTGTGGCAGGTCGAACCGCTGGCCTCACCCGCCGAGAACGCCGACCTCGCCGAGATCGAAGCCTCCCCGGCAGTCCAGCTGCTGCGGGACCGCGCGGGCGCGGTGCGCAAGGATCTCGCCACCGACGCCCACTCGCTCACGACCATGGCCCGGGTCTGCCGGGCACTCGACGGGATACCGCTGGCGATCGAATTGGCCGCGGCCCGGCTGCGGACCATGTCCCTCGACCAGCTCGCCGACCGCCTCGACGACCGGTTCCGGCTACTGACCGGCGGCAGCCGCACCGCCATTCCGCAGCACCGGACGCTGCGCGCGGTGGTCGACTGGAGCTGGGAGCTGATCAGCGATGCCGAACGAATGGTGTTGCGCAGGCTCGCGGTGTTCGCCGGCGGCGCGACTCTGGAAGCGGCCGAACAGGTCTGTGCCGACCCGGATGGACAGGGGAGCGGCGGAGATCCGACGGTCGAGCGCTGGGAGGTGCTCGAACTACTGACCGCGCTGACCGAGAAATCGCTACTGCGTACCGCCGGTGGGACCGAGCCCAGGTATCGGATGCTCGATACGATCCGCCAGTACGCCCAGGAGCGGCTCGCGGAGGCCGGCGAGTCGGATTCGGCACGCCGAGCGCATCTCGCGTATGTCACCCGACTCGCCGAAACCGCCGAACCGCATCTGCGCCGCGCCGAACAACTGGAATGGCTGGCGGTGCTCGGGGCCGAGCATCACAACCTCGGTGCCGCGATGCGTGGCGCGCTCGCGGCCGGCGACGCCGCCGGCGCGCTGCGACTGGCCGCGGCGGCCGGCTGGTACTGGTGGCTCGGCGGATACAAGGCCGAGGGCCTGGAGTTCGTGACGGCGGTCGCCGATCTGCCCGCCGAGGTGGACGACGCGACCCGCGCCCTGGTGTACGCGCTGGTCGTGCATTTCCTGAGTTCCGGGCGTAACGACGCGAACCAGGAGGAGGCGTGGATCCGCAAGGCCTACGCGGCCGGCCGCGACGTTCGTGCCGGGCATCCGGCCCTGGCCTTCATCCCCGCGCTGGAGAGCATGTTGCACGGGCCGGAGGCATTACCGACCGCCTTCGAACCGCTGCTCACCGATGCCGACCCCTGGGTGCGTGCCCTGGCTCGGTTGCAGATGGGCAAGATGCGGATCGTGCTGGGGCGCGACGGTCCGGAAGCGGGCGCCTATCTCGACGGTGCGCTGGCTGAATTCCGGGCTCTGGGCGAGCGATGGGGAATGTCGTTCGCGCTGTCCGAGGCGGCGAACCGGCACGCCACTCGCGGCGAATTCACCGCCGCATGTGCGCTTTTCGAGCAGGCTGTCACCGTGGTCACCGAGATCGGCGCGGCCGAGGACATCCTCGGGCTGCTCTCCCGGCAGGCCCAGCTGCACTGGCTGGCAGGTGATACCGAGGCCAGCGCGGCCGCGGTGGCCGAGGCGCAACGCTGCGCGGGACGGGTCGCCTGGCCGGTCGCGCTCGCCGAACTGGCCCTGGCGAAAGCGGAGCTGGCCCGGTGGGGCGGCGATACGGCGCAGGCCCACGAGCAGATCGGTATCGCGACAACAGTATTGGGCAGCGAAGCCGAGATGCCGCAGCTGGCCGCGGCGATTCACACGCTGCTCGGTTATCTCGCGACCGACCTCGACGAAGCCCGGGAACACCATGCCGCGGCATTCCGGGCGGCCACCGAGGCCGGGCACGCGATTCTCGTCGCGCAGGTGGTCGTCGGAATCGCGGATCTGGCGCTACGGGCGGACCGCAACGCGGAGGCCGCGCGGCTGCTCGCGGTGAGTGTCGCGGTGCACGGGGCGCCCGACCTCTCCCAGCCGGACGCGGCGCGGATCGAGCGGACAGCGCGAGAACGCCTCGGTGAAGCGGACTTCACCGAGGCGACGCGGGAGGGCGCGCAGGCGGATTGGCAGGAACTGGCCGCTGTCACGCTCGCTTGTTGAAAGTGGCCCGGGACCACAGGTATCCGACCACCGCGAACCCGGCACACCAGGCGAGTGCCGCCGCGGTGTGACCGCCGGACGGGTTGCCGGCCAGGAAACCGCGCAGCGATTCGATGATCGGGGTGAACGGCTGATACTGCGCGAACTGCCGGATCCCTTGTCTCATCTTCTCGGCCGGCACGATAGCGGTGCTCAGGAACGGCAGCATGATCAGCGGCACCACCCCCATACCCGCGGATTCCGGGGTTTTCGCCGCCATACCCAGCGCGACCGTCAGCCACGAGGCCGCGAAGGAGGTGGCCGCCAGGATGCCGAGCGCGCCGAACCAGTCGGCCCCGGTCGCCGGCGGCCGGAATCCCAGTGCGAACGCCACCGCGAGAATCGCCACGATGGCGACAGCATTGGTCAGAATGGTGGCCACCACGTGCCCGGTCAGTACCGCGCTGCGGGAGACGTCCATGACCTTGAACCGGTTGATGATCCCCTTCGACATATCCGAGCTCACCGCCACCGCGGTGCCCGACAATCCGTAACTGACGGCCAGCAGCAGCATTCCCGGGGTCGCGTAGTCGATGTAGTCGCCGCCGACGTCGAAAGCGCTGCCGAACACGTAGACGAAGATCAGCATCATCACCACCGGCATGAAGGCCGCGTTGAAGATGGTGACCGGGTTGCGGGCGATATGTTTGAAGTTGCGGCGCAGCATGATCGACGAATCGGTCAGCGGGGCGGTGATCGTGTTCATTTCGCGTCGACCTCCGTGGTCGCATGGCCGGTCAGGGAAAGAAATACGTCGTCGAGATCGGGGGTGTGCACGGACACCTCGGTGGCCTCGAGCGCGGCCCCGTCGAGTCGATCCAGGACGTAGCGCAGCGATTTCGAGCCGCCGTCGCCCGGAACCCGCAAGGAAAGCGTTTCGTCGTCCCGGGTGGAATCGGGCAGCACCCGCGCCGCCGCGTCCAGATCCGCCCCCTGGGTGAAACGCAGCCGGACATAGCTGCCGGGTACCCGGCGCTTCAGCTCGTCGGCGGTCCCCTCGGCGACGATCCGGCCCTGGTCGAGCACCGCGATCCGGTCGGCGAGCTGGTCGGCTTCCTCGAGGTACTGGGTGGTGAGGAAGATAGTGACCCCGTGGTCGGTCAGCCCGCGCACGATCTCCCACATGGTGCGCCGGCTGCGCGGATCGAGCCCGGTGGTCGGCTCGTCCAGGAAGACGATCGCCGGCCGGGTCACCAGGGTCATCGCCAGATCCAGCTTGCGTCGCATACCGCCCGAATACGCCGCCGCCCGCTTCCGCGCCGCCTCGGTGAGATCGAAACGCTCCAGCAGTTCGGTGACCACCCGCTTACGCTCGGCGCCTTTCAACCGGTGTATATCGGCCATCAGCTCCAGGTTCTCTTGCCCGGTCAGCAGATCGTCCACCGCCGCGAACTGCCCGGTGACCCCGATCGAGGCCCGCACCGCCGCGGTCTCGGTGCCGATATCGTGCCCGGCGACCTTCGCCGTTCCGCCGTCGGCCCGCAACAGGGTGGTCAGCACGTTCACCGTGGTCGTCTTGCCCGCGCCGTTGGGGCCCAGCAGGGAGAAGATCGTGCCGGTGCCGATACTCAGGTCGATTCCGTCGAGGACGGTTCTGTCCCCGTAGGCTTTCCGCAGCCCCGAGGCCGCGATCGCTGTATTGCTCATGGGAAGACTGTCGGCCGGGCGGCTGATACGGCACTGACGCCGAGCTGACACGGTCGCACAGCATCCGGAGGCCCCGCGTCGCGGGGACGGTGGTCTAGCGTGCCGCCGCTAGCACCGGCGCGAGGCCGTCCGGGCTCATCAGGGCGGCGGCGTCGGTGACCTGCTCGCCGTCGACGAGGACGGTCGGGGTGGAATCCACTCCGCTGTTCAGTACCTCGTCGGTCTTCGTGCGCAGGTAGGTGTCGTATTGCCGGTCCGTGATGCACTGGGCCACCGCGGGATCGGAGTAACCGGCCGATTCGGCGATATCGATCAGCGCGCTGTCGGGCAGGCCGTCGCCGCCCTCTTCGGGCTGTTCGGCGAACATATCCGAGAGCCAGGACTGATAGTCGTCCACGCCGGAGCTCGCGACGCAGTACGCCGCGTTGCCGGCGCGGGAGGAGTACTCGGTGGTGCTGGCCCGGTCGAGGAAGGTGATGACGCTGTATTCGACCACGGCGGTACCGTCGCGTACCGCGTCCTCCAGCACCTTGCCGTTGGCCGCCTCGAAGGCTTTGCAGGCCGGGCACTGCAGGTCCATGACCACCCGGACCGTCACTTTCGCATCCGGATCACCGACCCGGACGGCACCGTCGGCGAGGACGTTGGCAGGTGTGGAGCCGCCGGCCCCTTCCGCCACGGCCGATCCCCGGATCTCCTCGGCCGCCGCACTGCGGACCAGCAATCCGATACCCGTCGCTGCCGCGGCCACCAGGAGCACCAGGAAAGGTGTCAGGATGACGAGCAGTCGCCGGTTCTGCCCCTGGTACTGCGGCGGCTGCCCGCCCGGATAGGTGCTCAAATCAGCTGCTTTCCATTCGCCCGACAGTGCGGTTGCCAGCCTAACCCGGACCGCCGTCCGGCCCGCGGACGGCAAACACCGCCCGCCCCGGAGCGGGCCCGCGACGATGCGGCGGTATCACCGATGACACACCGCCGGGGTCGCCGGAAGTGGCCGCGCGGCACACTGGTGTTCCGCAGATCCCGGAAGTGCACGGCGTGAGCGCCGTGCGACTCGGAGGTACCGATGACGAAACGGATACTGGTCACCGGCGGCACCGGCCGGCTCGGGCGGGTGCTCGTACCGCGGTTGCTCGCGGCGGGGCACGACGTGCGAGTCCTGACACGTTCGGAGCGGGCGCCCGCCGCCCACCGCTGGGTGGTCGGTGATCTGGGCACCGGGAGCGGCGTGCCCGAGGCGGTCGCCGATACCGATGTGATCGTCCACCTGGCCACTACCAACGGTCGCGGCGATATCACCGCGACCCGTACCCTCGCGCAGGCCGCGCAGGCCGCGGACCGGCCGCATCTGGTGTATCTGTCCATCGTCGGCATCGACGAGCACGCGCTCGGCTACTACCGCGCGAAAGTGGAGTGCGAGCAGCTGATCCAGCGATCCGGATCACCGTGGACGATCCTGCGCACGACCCAGTTCCACGACCTCATCGCCGAGATATGCGACGCCCAGCGGCTGTTGCCGTTTCTCGTGATGCCGGCGAAAGTGTCCTTCCAGCCCATCGATGTGACCGAGGTGGCGGCCCGCCTCGTCGCGCTCGTGGCCGACACCGCGCAGCAGCGGGTACCGGATCTGGGCGGCCCACAGATCCGTGCGGCCACCGATCTGGGCCACGCGTATCTGCGAGCCGTCGGGCGGCGCCGGCCCGTAGCGGCGATTCCGCTGCCGGGCCGGGCGATGCGCGATTTCCGGGCCGGACTCCAGCTCGTGCCGGAGCGGGCGGACGGGCGGATCACCTTCGAGGAATACCTCGTCGCGCGTGCCCGGGAACAGCGCGGCTGACGATCGGCTGTGCACGGTCGGTGTCGGTTTCGTCCAAGACATCGGCGCCGGTCGTTCCTAGGCTGAGCACAGGCACGATCCGGTGCCCGACCCTCAGGAGGAACTGATGACACGCGAACTCGTCTACACCGGCTTCATGTCCTTGGACGGCGTCGTGGATTCGCCCGGCGGCAAGGTCGAGGGGCACCGTAGTGGCGGCTGGGTGATGGAGACCGAGTTCGTACCCGAGGCGTACTCGCTCAAGGGCGAGGAACTCGCCGATACGACCGCGCTGATGTTCGGCCGCCGCAGCTACGAGGCGTTCGCCCCGATGTGGCGCGACTCCGAGGATCACGCCGCGTACAAGGAGCTGCCCAAGTACGTCGTCTCGTCGAGCCTCGCCGATGATGCGCTGATCGATGGGTGGGGTCCGCTCACGATCCTGCGTTCGGTCGACGACGTCGCGGAACTGAAGCAGACCGACGGCGGTGCGATCTACATCCACGGCAGTGCCGAACTGGCCCGGCGCCTCTCGGACGCCGATCTGATCGACCGCTACAACCTGCTCGTGTTCCCGGTGCTGCTGGGCGCGGGTAAGAGCCTGTTCAGCCGCGCGGACCGCGATAAGCAGTCGCTGCGGGTGCGCGAGTCGGCGACCTACTCCAACAGCGTGACCAAACTCGTCTACGACGTCGTGCGCTGACCGGGATCGAGCGCGATCGCGCCGCCGGTCCCCGCGCGCAGCTGCTGGGCGGTCCGCCCGACGTACCGGCGCAGCGCGCGGGCGAGATGCGGCTCGTCGTAGTACCCGAGCTTGTCGACCACGTCACCGGGTGTCTCACCCGAGGTCAGCAGCAGCGCGGCGGTCCGGGCACGTCCGATCTGCCGGACGGCGCCCCGGGTGAGGCCGGTCGCCGCGCGGAAACGGCGCTCGAGGGTCCGCTCGGTCACCTCGGGCGGCGATCCCCGTAGCGTCGCCGCGACCAGCGGGTCACGGACCACGACCCCCTCCCGCACGAGCCGATCGACCAGCGCCTCGACATCGTCGGGCCGGGGTGTCTCGCGGTGGGCGCCGTCGAGCCAGAAGGTCCGCCCGGTCACCTCGGGCAGGACGACGCCACCATCCACCAGCGCCGAGGTGGCCGTGGCACGGAGTGCGGTCCCGACCGCGAACTGGATACCGACGAAACCCGCCCCCTCCGGAACCGGTGCGGTCCCGGAGCGGCTCTCCGGACCGGTGATCGCCGCGTGCGGCCGTCCGTCCTGTTCCCAGAACACCAGGCCCCAGGTTTCGGAAGCTACCGAGGTCATCTCCGAGACGTCGTCGCTGCGGCAGGTCCACACGGATTCGACCCACGGCGAATCCGACGCGCGTGTCCCGAACAGCAGTTCCACCTTCGAGATCCTAAGCCGGGGCAGTATCCACCACCATCGATACATATCCGGTGGCGGTCACGTCCGCGTCCGCGGCGAGATCTCCGGCGTTGCTACCCGCAGACCTCGGGCGGACACTGGAGTAATGGTCGACAGGGAGCAACGCACGCCGTTCTACGGAGTTGTGATGATTCTCGTCGCGCTCGGCGCATCGCTGGCGGTCAGCTATTTCGGGCCGATGTGGTTCCGTGTCACGGTCTACATCCTCACGGTGATAGTTGTCCTGGTCGGCGGTGTCATGACGTTCCGGGACTATCCGTATTGACGATGCGGGCTTGGATGCTCGTCCTTCCGGCGCCCCGGGGGACGACGCGGCGTTACATGCCGGGCGGGCCGGGCGAGTGCCGGGCCGGATGAGCGCGTCGCCTCAGCTCTGTTCCCACGCGGCGACCGGCAGAGACAGATAGACACCGAAATCGTCCAGCCCGGTCGCCTGCTCGATATCCGCGTGCAGCCGCTCGACCCGCTCCTGCCGGTTGTCCGCCCGGTCTGCGAACCATTTCGACCGCACCTCGATCACCACGCTCAGCCCACTGCGATCGAACGGGCCCAACTCCCGGAACCGGATCTCGACATCGCCGGGCCGCAGATCCGAGTCGTACGGTTCCTCCTGGCAGGCGACCGCCAGCGATACCAGATGCGGAAGCTGCTCGGCGAGTTCCCGGAGAGCCGACTCGGGCACATGGGACGCATAGGTCACCTCGATCAACGGCACATCCGGAGTGTATCGACAACGGTTCGGCAACGATGCCCGCCGGTTCCCGGTGGGGTCGGAGGTGCGACAGCGAAATGCCGGGCCACCGTACGGGGCGGATGCCGAGCGGCTCAGACGTCGCGCAGGATCGGTCTGCCTTCACGTAGCCAGTTCGCCGCGGTGTTCTCGTCCAGTACGCCGTCCGCGAGCACACCGCCCACGAACACCTCGTTTCCGCGGGCGGGCGGGAACGAGGTGTCGCCGTACACGTCGCCGATGCGGAACGCGTCGATCTCGGCGTCCGGCAGCGGGAAGTACAGCGAATAGGCCAGTACCTGAGCACGGATCTCCCGCGCCCACAGGGTCCCGCCGTCGTCGCCGTGGTCACACATCACCACGGTCGCGACCTCCAGGACGCCGCCGATCGACGCGGCGATGCCGTAGCGGAACATCGCCGCGTGGGCCCAGACATCGCCCCGCACCACCAGCAGGCTGCCGTAGCCGTCGCCACCGGCGGTCGCGTCGAGCGTGCCGTCGACGATCAGGTCACCACGGATCGCGACCGCGTAACCCGACTCGTCGTGGTCGGCGAGCAGTACCGCGGTGTCGGGAACGCGGAGGTCGCCGTCGTAGAAGCGGACGGTGTCGAACGGGCAGTCCGGCCAGGCGATATCGGGCAGCCGCCGCTCGGCTTCGTCGAGCGGAATCGACTCCCAGGCGTCGACGGCGAGCGTGGGCCGATCATCACGACCGACCGTGCGTACCCGCGGCGGTCCGAAATCCTGGCGCGGCGACCGGAACACCGCGCTCGGTACCGAGTCTCCGGAACCGTCGAAGTAGAGCGCGCCCCGCAACCGGTACGGCGGACCCTGCTGGGTCCAACCGGCATACAAGTGGCCGTCCGCCCAGGGCAGAATGCCGGTGAGGCGATACGGCGGCACGGCGGCCGGTAGCGCCCGCAGGGTCCCGTCGCGGCCGAGCACGCCGACGAAGCCGTCCGCGCCGGTGACCAGGAAGCCGTCGCGCCGCGAATCGTGGCGCAGGCATTCGAGATCGAGGGCGGGAGCATCGCACGGCACCGGTGCTGCGCCGGGTGCGGCGAGATAGAGCTGGCCCGCGTCGCCGGTCACCGCGAGGCTGCCGTCGGGCGCGAAGGCGGCGTCGGTCAGCGGGGCGCGCCCGGTGAACCGCGTATCGACGGTGCCGTCGGCGAATCGCCACAACAGCGTGTGCCCGGCGACGAACACCAGTTCGCCGCCGGGCGCGACGACCACGCGAACGATACGTTCCGAGGTGAACTGCGGCTGGGCGCGCAGTTCACCCGTATCGGGGTCGAGCGTGGCGGCGAAACCGTCGTCCCCGGTGACCCAGATGAGCTCGCCGACCCGGGTCAGCGCGTACAGGCAACCGTCGCAGTACGTCTCGATGCAGCGGATGTCCGTGCCGGTGACGATCGCGAGATAGCCGTGTTCCCCGGCGACGACAACCGTCCGGTCGTCGATCGGTGACACGGACCGCAGGCCGTTGGCGTCGACCGGCCACAGGCGCCAGCCGTCGGCGTCGAACCGCGACAGCGCACTCTCCCCACGACCACCGCCGGCTGCCCAGAGCACGCTGCCGCGACTCGCGAGCGCCAGCGGCCCCGGAACGCTGCCGAGTACCGGGTCTCCATCCTTCAGGAACGCCTCCACGACCGATCAACCTACCGGTCGGCTCATTTCCCGAATAACCTTTCGGCACAGAATATCCGGGACACGCCGCGGTTTCGGTTCCTGCGGCGACGCCACGACGGCACGGTCCACAGGGTGTGCTCGCCGTCGGCACGATCAGCGCGGTGAATGTTCTATCGAGGACCGCGCGCCGATCCCTGATATCGGGATGTGAGTCGTCGCCGAATCGTCGTGAGGACTTCGACGCTCGGTGCCGCACCCGTGCCCCACCGGCGACCGCGAGGTTCTCCATTCGTTCCGGTTCGACTCGTGAGTCGGTCGAGCTCGAGCGCCGGTGCCCGGCGAGACATCGCGAGGCTTCGGCAGAGTGCCGGCCCTCGAAGATGGGAATGCGGATGTCAGGGGGTCGGTAGTCGAAGCGGATTTCGTCGTGGGCTCGCCGACGATGTCGTGGTCAGCGGGTGGTCCCCGTCGGTGACTACTCCAGTTCGACTTCAGGAAAAGGCGCTGTCGGTCGCACGACCGGACTGCTCACGACCGGCCGATCGCTCCGGTT
>JABFXT010000346.1 GCA_013361595.1 Nocardia sp.
ATGATCAGCGTTCGTGGCGTTTCCAAACGCTACGGCGAGAAACTCGCCGTCGACGACGTCACCTTCGAGGCCGAGCAGGGCTCGATAACCTACTTGCTCGGACCGAACGGCGCCGGAAAAACCACCCTGATGCGCATGATCGCCGGCCTGGCCCGAACCAGTTCCGGCACGATCTCGGTGAACGGCAGCGGATTACGCGATTTCCGCGACACCATCAGCGAAATCGGCTTCAGCCTGGGCGCTTTCGCCCGCAATCCCGGCCACACGGCCGAACGACACCTCCGGTGGCAGGCACGACTCGGCGGTCTACCCACCTCGGAAATCGGACCCGTCCTGGAACGGGTCGGCCTCGACGGGGTCGCGAAACGCCCCGTCGGCTAATTCTCCTACGGCATGCTGCACCGCCTCGGCATCGCCTCCGCTCTGCTCGGCGATCCGAAGACAATGGTCCTCGACGAACCGGCCAACGGCCTGGACATCGAAGGCATCATCTGGCTGCGCGAACTACTCCTCGGCCTGGCCGCCGAAGGCAAATGCCTGCTCGTGGCCTCCCACAACCTCACCGAAGTCGAGATCACCGGCACCCGCGTCGTCATCATGGGCAGAGGCAGAGTCCTATCCGATACGAGTAAGGACGAACTGGTGACAGCAGGGTCGGGACCGCGCCCCCTCGAATCGGCCTACGTCGAGATCACCCGCAGCAGCGTCGAATACGCCGCCACCGGAGGTGGCCGGTAATGATCGCCACCTACCTCGTCCGCGCCGTTCGCAGCGAACTCGCGAAACTCTCCTGGCGCAACTCGCTCATCCTCATGGCGGGCGGAGTGTCGTCGCTGTGCGCGGAATTCAAGGACAACACCGTCGAAGCGGTCTACGGGATCCAAACCCGCCGCTGGATCCTCCCGATCGCGAAATTGATCGTCTTCGGTGCGATCGCCGCGCTCACCGCCCTGCTGGTCACCTTCCTGATCCTCTGGGCCTTCCCGCAGCTGTTCCCCGAGATCTGGGGCAAGGTCGAGGTGTTCTCGGGTGACGGGATCCAGCTGCTGATCGGGGTTCCGCTCTACACACTCCTGATCACCGCGCTCGGATTGGGAGTAGCGGCGCTGGTCCCGAAGCCGGGGCTGGTGGTGATGATCGTGCTGCTGTGGAAGTTCGGGGTGGAGGTGTTCCTGACCTTCGTACCCGGTGACCTGGGGGTGACGTTGCAGCAACTGTCGCCGTTCAAGAACGGGGAGCTGGGGGTCGGGCAGTTGGCGACCATCAAGAGCATGTTCGGCGGGCAGACCGGTTCGCTGCTGTATTTCACGGCGATCTGTGTGGCGATCTTCGCGGTCGGCACCGTGCGGCTGGCCCGCACCGATACGTAGGGCAGCTAGCGCGCGGCGGGCAGTTACCAGCCCCGGAAAGGACCACGGCGACGCATGGATCGCTGTGGGAGACTGGGGCGCATGCCCGATCAGCCGGTCCCCACCGTCACCTGCGGTTCGCGGGCCCGCTCACAGCCCGGGACGCACGAACGGGCCGGCCACCTCGCAGCGGCACCGGTGGACACGGGTATGGCTCGTAAAAGCCCCTGGTCGGCCCGGCCTGCAACCGATTGCAGTCCGGTGAGTCCGTTTTCCGTGCACCGCAGATTCGCCCCGGCCGGGCAACGAGGAACTCCTCGTGGAGCAGCACCCGCGCCGCCCCGAGAAAGCTGTCCACGAATTCGCGACTTGTCTCGGGCAGGAGAACACATGCGTAACAAGCTGCGAGATCCGAGCTTTCCGCCCCGCCACCGATTCCATACACAGCGAACCGTCAGAGCAGCCTTCCGCTCGAGGCGAGTGCTTCGACAGTGGATATCCCAAGTCGGCCGGACGCGCCTCGGACAACGAGCCCACCGAGACTTCCGGCCGAGTCCGTGGTGGAGAGGTTCGTGACCTTCGTCCTGGTAATTTCGGCGTGACCCAGCATCGGCCGGCGCACGGATAGTCCTGCCAGGACCGCCGTCGAACCTCCGGGAGCGCGGTTCGAGTGTCGGGCGCAGGGACAGGGCCGCGGTCGTCGAGTCCGTGGTAGCGCGTACGCCACCATGAAACGGTCCTGTTCACCACCGATTTCCCGCGGCAGCCGCTCTGTAATGAGGGCATGACTACAGCGTTGACCGATCGGGGGCCGCTCGGGTCCGGCCCCCGGACACGGCGCAAGGGCGTTCTCTGGTTCCTCGTGCTCGCTTTCGCGGGCGCGTGGATTCCGTGGGGGATCGCCGGGGCGGCCGGGTACTCCCTCGATAATCCGGTCGTCCAATTGCTGACCGGAGCTTTCGTCCCGGCGCTCGCCGCGGTCTGCACTCGACGGTGGATCACCCGCGAGGGTTTCGCCGATGCCGGGCTGCGGCTGCGACTCGCCCGGCAGTGGCATTCGTACCTGATCGCCGCACTGCTCCCACTCGGCGTTCTCGCCGTCGCGCTCGGGCTCGCGGTGGCGCTGGGAATGTGGCGTCCCGAGGCCGGCGATTTCGATTCCGGCCATCTGCTGTTCCTGGCGCTCGCACCGATCATCCCGGTCGTGGCCGCACCGATCTTCTTCGGTGAGGAATTCGGCTGGACCACCTATCTGCGCGATCGGCTCGTTCCCGGTCGCCCCGTGCTCACTACCTTCGCGACGGGCGTGATCTGGGGTGTGTGGCACTGGCCGCTGCCCTGGGTGGGCTACCTGGGCGCGGACGGTTCCGCCACCGACGCGTTCATCGCCATGCTGCTGTGGTTGCCACTGTCGATCGAACTCGAGTTCGTGATCGGCTGGTTGTGGGTGCGCAGCGGTTCGGTGTGGCCACCGGCCCTACTGCACGGCGGAAGCAACCTCGTGCTGGCACTGGGACTGGAACTGTTCGCCGGTACCGCCGACCCCTCCGGCGCCGCCACTACGCTGCTGATGTGCGCAGCATATTCGCCCGTGGTCGCGTGGATCGTCGTAGCGACGAAGCGCCGCGGCCCACAGAGCGCGCGACCGGCGACGACGGCAGGAGTCCGGCAGTGACCGCGATGGGGTCCGCACTCCGGACCGGCCCGCGCTTCTTCGTTTCCCGGTGGCCGTGGCGCGCGCTGCTCTCCGTACTCTGCGGTGGTGTCCTCGCGGCGGCCGCGGTGGCCGGTTTCGTACCGGTGGTACTGCTCGGTGTGACCCGCGATCTTCGGGCCGCCCTGTGGGAGCCGATGCTGCGGCTCCAGTGCGCCCGGCTCCGATTGGTCGACCCCGACACCGCGGATCACGCCGCGGCCCGGGTGCGGGCCGCGGCGGCCGAGCGCCGGTTACCCGCTTTCCGGCACGTCACCTACCTGGCCGCCACCACCGTGTTCGGCGGGGCGCTGTGCTGCCTGACAGTCTTCGCCTTCATCCTCGTCGCGGTCCTGCTCGCCGCGCCGCTCCTCGTCCGACGGGATTACTTCGACCTCGGCCCCTGGGTGGTCGACGACCAGTCGGGAGCATGGATCTGCACCGGCGCGGGGTTCGTCGCCGCGGTCCTGCTGCTGGTGCTCCTCAGCGCCTGGTCGGCACTGGAAGCGCTGGTGGCCCGCAAGCTGCTGGCTCCCGAAACCGGCCGTTGGCAGCGCGAAGCGGTCCGCATCGAAAACTCCCGCTCCGCGCTGCTGGAAGCCGAAGGATTCGAGCGCGACCTCCTCGAATCCGAACTGCACGACCGTGTCCAGCATCGGCTCGTCGCCCTGTCGATGACCCTCGGCCTGGCCGAATCCCAGGATGCGAACGGAGCCGCCGGCCGCGTCGCCGCCGACGCCCACCGACAGGTCGACGAAACCCTGAGCGAACTGCGGGCCGTCCTGCGCGGCTTCTCGCCCCGGGTCCTGACCGAACGCGGCCTGGGTCCGGCACTGATCGATCTCGCGGCGGACCTACCCCTCGATATCCACATCGATCTCGACGACGCTTCCGCCTCGGGTGACCGGCTGCCACCGGCGGTCGAACACATGTCCTACGTATTCGCCGCCGAATCCCTCACCAATGTCGCCAGGCACAGCGACGCCACCCGAGTCGACCTCCACGGCACCCGCACCGGTACACAGTGGATGGTGACCATTACCGACGACGGATCGGGCGGCGCCCACATCGTGGGCGGCCACGGCCTCGACCGCCTGCAACGCCGACTCGCGGCCCTGGACGGACAACTGACGGTGTCCAGCCCAGCCGGCGGACCGACGACCGTCCGGATGGAGTGCGCAGTGTGACAGTCCCACCGTCTCGACTACGGATCGTGCTGGCCGACGACAGCCCCCTGCTACGCGCCGGGCTGGAGACTGTGCTCGCCTCGGCCGGGCACGAGGTGAGCGCGGCAGTCGGCGACGCACCGGGCCTCCTACAGACGTTCGCGGCCTACACACCCGAC
>JABFXT010000265.1 GCA_013361595.1 Nocardia sp.
GCGTCACCGGGCACCGGCACGCCGCGATGGAGTCCGATCAGCGCCATCACGCTGTGCGCGAGGGGCGCGTAACCGAGGACATCAGGGGCCTCCAGACACACTCGGCACGCCTCGATCGCCTCGTCCCAGCGGCCGTTCAGCAGGAAGAGCCGCGCTTCGGCCATGAGGTTGGGAGCCAGGTAGACCCCGCTCGTCCGGCGGTTGTGCCCGATGGCGGTCCGTAATGCCTCCAGCGCGGCGACCGGCCGATCCAACTCGATCAAACAGTGCGCGTAGAGCATGTAGGGATCGATCTGGTCCAGTCCGGCGCCGTCCTGCAGAACCCGCAGGGCCTCGGTGCTGATCTCCAGCGCTTCGTCGAGGTAGCCCTGGGTGTAGCGCACCGCCCCGAGCGCCATCAGACCGTATCCGGTGGCCAGGGAATTACCCGCCTGCCGACCCAGATCGACCGCGCGCCGGGCCGCCGCCTCGGCTTTGCTGAACTGCTCGAGGAAGAAACTGTCCAGGGCGCACAGTCCCAGAAACCGGGCCGCATCGGATTCCTCGAGATCCAAGGTGGCCAGCGCTGTCTCAGCGACGTCGACGGCCTCGGTCAAGCGCCCTTGGGCATGACACACATGGGCCAGCAACCAGCGCAGACCCGGATCGTCGGCGTGCTCGGGCCGGTGCCGCAACGCGACGCGCAGGGTGGCTTCGGCCTGTTCAGCCCGGCCGTTCCACAGCAGCGCGCGGGTCCGCATCCGGATCAGGGCCGCCCGGGTGCCCGCATCGAGTCCGGCGGTATCGACTATCCGGGTCAGCAATCGCATCGCCAGTTCCGGCGCACGCACGATCAACGCGTCGGAAACCGAGAGCAGCCATTGCAGACTCGTCGGGTCGAGGTCGCGCCCGCCGATCGTCAGGTAGTAGGCGACGCGTTCGATCGGTGCGCCCGTCGTCTGCAGGACCAGCCCGGCCCGGCGGAGCAGCTCGGATCGCAGCGAGGCCGGCAACCGGTCGGCCAGGACGTGCCGGATGAGATCGTGCCGGAAGGCGAGTTCGGAATCGACCATGGTGAGTAACCCGGCGTCCGTCGCTTCGGTGACCGCGCTCCACACCGCCATGAAATGACAATCCAGAACAGCGGCCAGTTCCGCGACATCGACCTTCGGTCCGAGCGCGGCGGCCATCGGCAGCAGGTCTCGGGTCGGACGTGACAACGAATCGACCCGGCGCCAGATCGCTTCGGCCAGGGAGTCCGAGCGGCCGTCGCCGGGCTTCTCGCCGGAGTCCAGCAGCGAGGTGGCGACCAGTTCGGTGATGTGCAGCGGATGCCCGGACGCACCGGCGACCTGACGTAGCAGCGCCGGGGGCGGCGGCGAGCCCATCATCTCCCGCACCATGGTCACGGCCGCCGCGTCGGGCAGTGCGCCGAGCCGGACGGTGGAAGCCGCGCAGGCGGTCAGCGTGGCCGCCAGCACCGCGAACTCCGGATCCGCGGCGAACGGACGGGTCGCGAGTACGAGCACCAACGGCAGCCGGTCGGCGAGCGTCGACAGGCGGTGCAGGACGGCCAGACTGGAGCGGTCCGCCCAGTGGACGTCGTCGAGCAGCAGCGCGACAGGTCCGTCGGCGCACCACGCGCCGATCTGTTCGAGCATCAGTTCGGCGAGCGCGAATTCGTGCGTGGCCGCGGCCGCTCCCGCCTGGTCGCCACCGTCGAGCAGCATTCGGATCGGATCGGAATCGGCACCGGGAACATCGCCGGTGGTGAGCCAACCCGCCACCGCCGCGAACGGGACGTCGCGCTGGACCTCCCGCGCCGAACTGGTGCGCACCTGCAACCCGAGCTCCGAGAACTGTTGCGCTGCGGCGCCCAGCAGCGTGGTCTTGCCGATCCCGGCTTCGCCCTCCACCAGTGCCACGGCTCCGCGTCTCGCCAGGGCGCCCCGGCCGCACGCGGCCAGGGCCGCGACCTCGGCGTCGCGACCGACGAACACTGTCGCGAGGGATTGCTGCACCTGCACGAGTGTAGGCACCCGGCTACCGCGTCGCATGAGCCGCTGAGGGGCGAGAACTGTGGGCTGCCACCACATCACCAGCGGAAACGGACATACCGGAAGGGCCGGCGAGTTCCCACCGCGAACCCGCGACCGATCGGGCGTCGCGGCCGATACTCGTCAGAGCACGGGCAGTTCGGTATTCGCTCCACACAACACCACCACCGGCCGGTCCCCCTCGCGCGGTACGTAGACCCCGCTCAGAATCGCCGCCAGCGCGACCGCACCGGATAATTCGACGACGATCCGGAACTCCCGCCACAGGTAGTCCCGGGCATCGGTGATCGCGTCGTCGGTCACCAATGTGGAGCGCACGCCGTAACGCCGCGCCACGTCGAGGGCGATCTCGCCGATCCGGGACGCCCCCAGCGCGTCGGCCGTGATGCTGGAGACCCCCACATCCACGGGCTCACCGGCGGCGAGCGCGGAGTTCAGGGTCGGAATGCCCTCGGGTTCGACGCCCACGATCTCCCGCCGCCGGCCACCGGCGGCCGCGATTCCGCCGATCAATCCGCCACCGCCGACCGCGACGAGAATCGGGGGCCGGCCGCGCACCTGTTCCTCGATCTCCAGTTCGATCACCCCGGCCCCGGCGACCACAGCAGGCAGATCGTAGGCGTGCAATTGCAGTGCGCCACGCTCGGCGGTGATCTCGCAGGCGTGATCATAGGCTTCGGCGTACGTGGTCCCGTGCCAGCGCACCTCGGCGCCGTGCGACCACATCGCGGCGACCTTGGTGTGCGGTGCCGATTCCGGGACGACCACCGTGCAGGTCTTACCCATCCCGGCCGCCGCCAGCGCCGCAGCGATCCCCGCGTTTCCGCCCGAGGCGATCACGACATGTTCGGGACACACCCGTTCCGACAGCAGCGCGTTGTAGCTGCCGCGCACCTTGAATGTGCCACCGTGCTGCAGATACTCGAGCTTCAGCGTGATCGGCACCGGCCCCGAAGGCCCCGGGACAGCGGTATGGAAGACCGGGGTCTTGCGAATGCGGCCGGTGAGGCGCCGACGCGCGGCCCGCACATCCGAGCGGTAGATACGCCGGAGCGGTTGCACAGGTGTCAGCGGGATTTTCTGCTCGGTCATCTACCTACTTGCCCGATCTCGCTTGGCCAATTCGGCGAACATGGCGTTGTGCGCGGCCAGTTCCGCGTTGTCGTCGCGTTCCGCGGCGCGGTCGGTGCGCCGGGCCAGCCGCGCGTCACTGCGCGACCACTGGATCAGCAGCGCCAGCATCACCACGACCAGCGGGACCTCACCGGTGGCCCATGCCAGGCTTCCGCCGGTCCGCTGATCGCCGAGCAGATCGACGTGCCAGCCCAAATCCAGGCTGCGATAGAACCAACCGGCGAGTACTGTGCTCATCCCCATCAGCACGACACCGAAGAAAGCGTGGAACGGTAGCGAGCCGAACACCATGGCCAGCCTGGTCAGCGGCTCCACCCGGCGCGGTTTGGGATCGATACCGATCACCACCCAGTAGAAGAGGTATCCGCTGAGCAGGAAGTGCACGTTCATCAGCAGGTGCGCGGTATGTGAATCGGCGTAGCTGTCGAAGATCCCGCCCAGGTAGAGGGCGTAGAAACCGGCCACGAAGAGTACCGAGGCCACGATCGGATGGGTGAGGAAGCGGGAGACCGGGTTGTGCACGGCCGCGAGGATCCATTCCCGCGGACCGGGAGCACCGTCGCGGCCGGCCGGCGGCAACGCCCGCAGCGCGAGCGTCACCACCCCGCCCAGGGCGAGCAGGATCGGCGTCAGCATCGACAGGGCCATATGGGCGCCCATGTGCACGCTGAACATGGCGGGCGCGTACCGGCCGACCCCGGAGGAGGTCGTGACCAGCAGGACCGCGCAGCCGAGCAACCAGGCGGCGGTCCGGCCGGCCGGCCAGACGTCACCGCGCGCCCGCAACCGCCGGACGCCCAGCAGATACAGCACGGCCAACACTATGGCGAGGGTGCCGAAGATCAGGTCGAACCGCCAGTCGAAGAGCAGCCGCGCCACAGTGGGCGGCCCGTCCAGGTTGTAGCCGAGCTCGACCTCCGTCGGGGTCGGCACGCTGGTGGGGGCCGGTGGCGGGGTGCGGCCGAGCCCTACGGCCAGTCCCATCGTCGCGGCGAAAACGAGCAGTTCCACGCTTGCGAAGCGGGCGAGTGCCCACCGGTTCTCCGGATCGGCGGCCAACGCCGGCAGCGCCGCGCGCCGCTGGAACCAGCCGAGCACACCGAGCACCACCAGCGCGGCCGCCTTGGCCAGCACCAAGCGCCCATAGGTAGTGGTGAACAGTTCGTCCATGGGCACCCGCACCCAGGTGTTCGCCACCCCGCTGATCGCCAGCA
>JABFXT010000455.1 GCA_013361595.1 Nocardia sp.
TTGAGCACTTCGAAGACGAGGGGAAACGCGTATTGCGTAACGAGATCGGCGGTCCCGGTTTCGCAGAAGGAGTTGATCAGCGGGACGGCGGTCTTCTCCACCGTCCGGTGCAACTCGTGCAGATCGATCCCGTCGATCGCGTGCACATAGGCCTGGCGATACCGCAGATGCAGATCGCCGCTGTTGCGCAGCGCGTTCGGGTACCACTCCATCATCGGCTTGATCGGTGAATCGGCCGGGATGCTCGTCTGCCAGGTCCGCGGATCGGCCGGGAAACGGTCGGGATCGTTGAGGATCCGGACGGCCGCTTCGTAACCGATCACCAGGGTGGCGGGGACATCCGGCGCCAGATCGATGGGAACCAGCGATCCGTATCGGCTCCGCATGGCGGCGTAGGCCCGATGCGGATCACCGGCGAATTCTTCGGAGAAGAGGCTGAATCGGTCGCCGATTCCTCCGGTGGGGTCTCCGTGGACGACCGGGCACCCGGCGAACGGAGGTTGTTGCTGTGGAACCGGAGAGAACTGCGGGGTCAAAGACGAGACTCCAATCGGTGGAACAGAAATTCGACGAGCGTGATCAGCGACTGCAGGCAGGTTCGCCGATCACGTGCGTCGAGCGCGATGAGCGGAGTGTCTTCGGTCAGATCCAGCGCCTCACGCACTTCCGACAGCGGGAAGCGGTTCGAGCCCTCGAACTCGTTCACCCCGACGGCGTAGGGCACACCGCGCTCCTCGAGCACAGCGAGTACCTCGTCGGCCTTCTCGATCCGCCGGGTGTCCACCAGGACCAGAGCGCCGAGGGCACCCTTGGCCAATTCTTCCCACAGCGGAATGAACCGCTGCTGGCCCGGAGTACCGAAGAGGTACAGGGCCAGTTCGGGGTTGAGCGTGATACGGCCGAAATCCATGGCGACCGTGGTCTGCGTTTTCGATCCCAGCCCGCCCAGATCGTCGATCCCGACGCTGGCCTCGGTGATGGTCTCCTCGGTACGCAGCGGCTTGATCTCGGAAATACTGCTCACGAAGGTGGTCTTGCCGACGCCGAAATTACCGGCGACCAGCAATTTCACCGATCGGGTCACCGTCTCCGGCACATAGTCGACCGCGCGGCCGTAGTCCGCGGACCGATCAGGCCGGGAGAGCACGGAGCCCATTGAGTACCTCCTCGAGCAGGGCGATCTCCGGCATTATTTCCGCCGGGGTCGGGATATTCAGATGTCCGCTGTCCAGCAGATCGGACACCACGATGGTCACCACCGACGGCGGGAGGTCGAGATAGGCGGCGACCTCCGCGATCGACAGGGCACCGCGAGCACAGACATCGACCACCCGGCGTGCGTCCGGCGTGGAGCCCGGCGCCGGATCCCCGACGGCCACGACGAGGGTTACCAGGCCGAGCTCACGGGTCGGACGGGAGCGGCCGCCGGTCCGCACATACGCACGGACCAGATCTGGATCACGCCGCGACCGGCTCATTGCAGATCGCCGCCGTGTGCGCCTCTGCGAGGTTCACTGCCGAGCTCGTGGCCCACCCGGCCGGCCAGCTCGTTCATCCGGTGGGCGATCAGGCCCACATCGATATCGGTCATGGTCGCGACACCCAGGAGCGCGCCCTCGCCCGCCGCGGTGATCATGATCATGCCCTGGTCGTATTCGGTCATGTTCTGCCGCACGTCGTTTCCGTTGCTGCCGCAGAACTCGCCGAGCGCCTTGCCCAGCGACCGCAGCCCGGAGGCCGCGGCCGCGAACCGCTCGGCATCGTCTTTCGCGATACCCGCCGAATGGGCGATACGCAGCCCGTCCTCGGACAGCAGAACGGCGAATCGGACGCCGGGAACCTCGAGATCGTCCAGTAACCAGCCCAGTTTATTGGTGCTGTCGGATACCACTGTCCTCGGTGAACCCATCAGGATGTCATCCCTTCGGTGTGTTCGGTTGCGGCGGCACGGCCGCTCTTGGAGCCGCTCTGCCAGGCGGCGGCGATATCGGGGCGGGGCTGCCCCGCTTCGGTGCGGTCGTCCTGCCCGGATACGCGGTCGTTGATATCGGCGGGGACGGCCGCGGCTCGGCGCCGGCGCCGGGGCAGACCGCCGCTGGTGATGTCGTGGACTGTCGTACGCTGCTCGCTCTCGGTCTCGTCGGTCTCGCCTACCGCCGGGGTCCGGTCGGCAGGGCGGGAGATCTCCGGCGTCACCGTCACCGCGGCATGGGCCCCGGTGCTCGTCGCCGAATGTGCTCCACCACCGGACGATACGGCGTTTCCGACCAAGGCGTTACCCGAGCTTCCCGATACCGACGAGGCCTGACCACCGGGCACCGCCGCGAGCTCGCGCGGAGCCGCGGCACCGCCCGGCAGTGCGGCGTCGTTGTCCTGGTTGGTCTTCGGCGCGACCAGCAGTGCCTCCGGGATGTAGACCATGGCGCGCATACCGCCGTAGGCGTTCGGGCCGTCGATGTAGACGGTGAATCCGTAGCGGCGGGCGAGAGCGGCGATACCCGGGAAACCGACCTTGGGCGCCGGGCCCAGCTGATGGATATCGATCGAGCGTTCGTTGGCCAGGACCTGCCGGGCTTCTTCCATCTGCTCGGCGTTCATCCGCACACCGGCGTCGTCGACGATCACGGTGACGCCGTGGTGGCCTTCCTGGAAGGTCACGTCCACGAAAGAGGTCGGCGGCGAGTAGCGCAGCGCGTTGTCGATGAGCGAGGCCAAGGTGTGCACCAGCGGTTCGACCGCGCGACTGATGACGATGCGGTCCAGCTGGGAGGGGCGTACCCGCAGGTAGTCACGAACTCGTCCGGTCGCGCCGCCGACGACGTCGGTGAGCGACTGGGCGGGCCAGCGGCGGCCGGGCAGACCACCACAGACGATCACGTAGGACTGCGCCTGGCGGATCATCTGCTGCACGGTGTGGTCGATCCGGATCAGCGTCTCGTACACACGGTCGTCACGGTGTTCACGCAGCGCGGAACTCACGACCTGGGAGACGTCGGCTCCCAGGCTCACCACGGAGGTACCGAACGAGCGGACCGCGGCGCTGGTCGCCTCACGCGCAAGGGTTTCCGCCCGTTCGCGGCCGGCGTCGGCCTCGGTGCGAACATTGCGTTCCGCGGCGGAGACGGAGGTACGGACCTGCTCCTCCATCTCCCGGGTAACGGCTTCGCGGGTCTCGGTCTGCACGGTACGCAGATCCTCGGAGACGCGGTCGATGATCCAGCGCAGGCACTGGGCGAAACGCGAATTCTCCAGTCCCGGGGGGACTTCGGGCGCCACGCCGGTCTGGTCGAACCGGCGGGTGGATTCCGAGACGGCGGGCAAGGTGCTGGCCGCGAGATGCTCGAGCGCGTCCTCGCGCACAGCTAGCTCCCGCTCGAGCACATCGAGTCGTTTCTGTTGTTCTCGCACAGCCCGAACGGCGTACCACGCCACGCCGAGCACCAATATGGGGGCGAGTATCCAGGGAAGCAGCACGGCGGTATTCAGATTCATCAGCTTTCTCGTCGTTGACGGGGCTCGAGGTGCGCCACGAGGTGCCGTGGCAGGCCACGGCGCTTCGTCTCGCCTTCCTCGCGACGCCGACCGTGTTCGCCCCTGGCCGGATGAGGTCCGTGCCGGGCACCGCGGTAACGGTCGGTGACATATCCCTTAGTTACTTTCGACTACCCGAAAGTAACTAAGGGACAAGTCATTCGGCCGATCGCTCACCATCGGAGCACAGCTCCGATGGCCCGGAACCCGACGACTCGCTCACAGTAGCAGCATTGTGGTGAACTCTCTCAATAACGGCCGATAATCGATTGTCACCTTTCCGTGATAGGGCCGCGACCTCGTCGAATGCGGAAAGGTATTGCGACGGTGAAGATCACGACCGCCGGACACCGCCGGGACCGCACGTGCAACCGGGGGTGCTCCAGGGCACACCACGACCGCATCCCCTATCACCAGCGACGGAACACGGAAAGCGGACCGAACGGTCGGCGATTGGCGGCGGGCCCGGAAAATTGATATCAAGACAGATCGAATACTGCACCGGGCCGGTCGAATCGAGGCCGGGCATCCGGCGAAATCCGCAATGCGGACACCCGAACGGACATCACGATGATCACCTCGGGAACGTGAAATAGCCGCATTCCAGTGAAAGCCCACCATTAGCGGGCGAAATACGACCGGCGTACCGGAAGGCCGGACCGGTCCGTACCGGATGCCCGCTTCCCCACCTTCTGTCCGAACCAATTCGGGTACAGACCAGAACGCGACGGCGACCGATTCGGTCGCCGTCGCGAATTACCCGCGAGAGGTGGGAGTCGGACTCAGACGGTGAACCCGAGTGCCCGCAGCTGTTCCCGGCCGTCCTCGGTGATCTTGTCCGGACCCCAC
>JABFXT010000361.1 GCA_013361595.1 Nocardia sp.
TATCGAACTCGCCGACGAGACGCGGCAGACCTATGAGCACCTGCTCGCCGGGATGGCATCATGATGCGGTCCCTTCGCCTTCGCTCCGGGCTCCGCGGACCGTATGCGGCAGCTCCGCCCTCTGCGCTCCGCGGATCGCAACCGGCCGGTGTTCGCTCCACGCTCCGGGGATCGTATGTGGCCGGACCCGCTTCGAGTGCCTCGGGCGGGATGCGGCCTCTCGGCTCCGGGCTCCGTGGATTACCTGCCACATCTCGGGGGGAGGCAAAATGTCTGTTGCTATGAATCTTCCTCGCCGACCCGACCGTAACGCCGTTGCCGGAGTGGTGCCGCCGCCGGAATCACGCCGTGCCGCGGTATGGGACCGTCCTGTTCCCGGCGCCGGCCGTGCGCCGCTGGTGTGGCTGCTGGGTGTCCACGGCGGCGCCGGCGCGAGTTCGCTCGCCCATGTACTTGCGCCCGCCGCGGATTCGGGTCGGCGCTGGCCCGGCGTCTTCGACCGCGAATCGCCGTTCGTCGTACTGGTGGCGCGGGAGACCATCGCGGGGCTGACCCACGCACACGATCTGCTGCGCCAGCACCATTCCGGATTCGCCGGGCCCAGCCAGGTTCTCGGCCTGATCACCGTGGCGGCGCGCCCGGGCCGGATGGCCCCGGAGATCCGGCGGTACCGCGAAGTGGTCGCCTCGCTGGCCGGACAGGTGTGGCAGGTGCCGTGGTACGAGGAATGGACGCTGGTCGAACCGGAGAAATTACCGGTGTGGACGCCCGGGGTCGCGACCTCCGTGCAGCGTCGCCGCCGGATCGACCCACTGGACGAGGTCCCGTTGGATATCAGGGAACTCGGTTCGGAGATCGTCGCGGCCGCTCGGGCCGCGCTGGAAGAATCGGAGGCCGCCCCCACTCGGGGCCGATCGAGATTCGTAGAGGAGTGATGCCGTGATCGCCGCCGTCGAGCATGTACCCCATTTCGTGCTCCCCGCGCTCGCGCGGACCGAATGTTGCACCTCAGCTATCGAGAAAGGCACCCGATGAGCACCGTACTTCTCGCGGTTCACCAGGTCTACGACACCGTTGTTGTGGCCCAGGTGGGCAATCCGACTCCCGAGGCGCCGCCCGGGTCGGAGAAGATCCTGCAGCTGGTGCGGTACCTCACCTGGTTCGTATTGCTGTCCGGGATCTGCGGCATCATCTACGCGGGTGGCAAGTTCGCGTGGGAGAAATGGACCGGCGGGGGACTGGAGTCCCCGAAGATGGTGGCCGGGGCGATGATCGGCGGCGTGGTCGCGACCAGCGCCGGCACCATCATGAACGCTGTCATCGGAACGTGAGGTTGTGATGGATCTGGTCGGGGCGGCCGGTGTTCTGGCGTACAAGCAGATGCCGGCCGAGGTGTTGGAACCGTTGATGCAGTTGCTGAACTGGTTGCTGTGGTTCGTGCTCATGGGTTGTCTGGCGTGGATGATCGTCTCGGCCGGAAAACTGTGGCTGACCTTCAAGGGTGATCTGGCGATGAACGACGCCTCACACGGCGTGCTCATGAGTCTGCTCGGCGCGATCGTGGCCAGTGGCGCCTCCGGTATCGCCCTGGCTTTCCTGCCCGGATGATCCGGGGCGAGGCGAGGAGAACGACCTGCGCATGAATTCGACCGTGATTCCGGCTGCGCGCCGGACCGGCCGGCCGTCTGCCCGCTGGGCTGCCCGACTGCTGTCCGCGGCACTGCTGACCGGCGCCGCGGGCTGTGGTGGCGGGGAGGCCGCGGCACCGCCCGATCTGTCCGCGCCGCCGACGAATGTGCGCTGGGTGCCGTTCCAGGGCGTATCGTTACCTCATACCGATCAGGGCCCGACAGCGGAAACCGACGGTGCCGCAACGGGTTTCGAGCACAACCCGACCGGTGCCGGGGTAGCCGCGGTGGTGCACGCCGTGCGCCTGTCGATCGCCGATGACGGACAGTGGTCGAATATCGCTGCCCGGGAAGTGGTTCCGGGGCCGGCAAAGGACGAATGGGCGGTGAACCGAGTGCAGCTGTCCATCAGCGGTCCGGCGGATCCGGTCTACGCACCGCGTGTGCTGGGGTATCGGGTCACCGAGTACAGCGATCAGCGCGCGACGGTGGATGTGTACACCGAGTATTCGGACAGTTCGAAGGCGGTGAACCACACGACTGTGCAGTGGTTCGCGCAGGATTGGAGGCTACTGCTGCCGGATCCGCAATCGACGACGCGACCGATCGACCCTGTGACCGAATTACCCAGTGACACCGTGAAAGTGGAGGCGCCGAAATGAGCGGGAAGGAGACCTATCAGCGTGACCGCGTCTCCTTCGGCGTCATCGCCTCCGCGGCAGTGCTGGCGCTGATCGTGGTGGTCGGCGTCGTCATGTGGACGGGCCGGGACGACGAGCCCGAATCGGGTCCGGTGGCGGCCCCGGCGACCACCGGCGAGGGATTCGCCGATCCGGAGGTGGATGTGTTCAACCGGCGCATCGATATCCCCAACAACCCGGCGGGGCAGGTGCTCCCGCAGGATCCGTCCCCGCAACGCAAACCGGCGGATCCCGACTGGCTCACCGCGGCACCGAAGGGCACCACCGAACCCCGGGGCTGGCAGCGGGTGTACGGCGCCTCGGTACCTTTCTCGACTTCCGACGGTCCGCTGCGGATCGAGGACGACCTGGCTGTGGGGTATTCGCATACTCCGCAGGGGGCCGCGCTGGCGGCGGCGCAGATCACCTACCGCCTCAATGCCCGGCCGGCCGACCGGGATCTCTACGTCCGGCAGGTGCGGGTTTCGGCGCAGCAGATCGCGGCCTACGACCTGGCCCTGGAGGCCGATCGGCTGCCCGAGCAGCAGCCGGAGTCGGTGACCCGGTATCTGGTCGCGTCCGACGCGTTCAAGATCGATGATTACGCGGACGACATGGCGATCGTGCGGGTGGCGCTCCGTGCTCCGGCGCTCGACGCGAAGCCGGTGTGGGTGACGTTGCGGCTGATCATGGTGTGGGACGCGGGGGACTGGCGGCTCAAGCCGACCACCTCGCCGAATACACAGACCGAGTATGTCGAATCGCTCGAGGGGTGGACTCGATGGTGATTCCGATGTTGGGACGAAATGTGGAAGCTCAGGTAGTGCGCGCAGACAGTCCGTCCGAGCGCGGGGAGCGAACCCCCGCGGTCTCGCACCGGGTGTCGTTGGCCAGACGGCTCCTCACGATCCTCGCGGTGATCTTCACCGTGAGCATGGCGACGCCGGTGGTGGCCTACGGTCAGTCCTACGGATTCGACGAGACCTGTAACCAGATACACGACGCCCTGGACGAGCTCGGGATTCCGGGTATCTCGCTGGGTGACGCCGCCTCGGCGGTGTGCAAGGCCGGCAATGCCGCCTCGCATCCGGGTGAGGCCGCCACCGCGGTGAAGGACAAGGCCTGGGATTCGACCTTCGGCAAGGTGGTCGATTCGCTGATGAACGGTCTCGGTGAGGCCATAATCCTGGCGTTGACCTTCTGGATGAAGGTGCCCAACGAGGTGGCCAGCGATTCCGGATCGCTGTTCACCAAGATCAACGACTACACGTATCAGATACAGATATTGCTGCTGATGGCCTCCATCATCATCACCGGGCTCAGATTGGCCGAGGCCAGACGTGGTGGGGCCATGCAGGAAGCGGCGGAATCGTTCCGCATGTTCACCCGGGTGGTGTTCAGTTCCTGGATGCTGGGTGCGGTGATCGTGGCCGGAACCGTGGCCTCGGACCGATTCGCCGAATGGATCATCCAGGACTCCACCGACGGCAATGCCCGCAACATGGCCGAGCTCATGGTGAAAACCAGCAAGCTGCAGGCTTTCTCGCCCGGTCTGGTGCTCATCATCGCGATCGTCGGATTGCTCGGTGCGCTCGCGCAGATCGTGCTGGCCATCGTCCGGCAGGGACTGCTGGTGATCGCGGCCGGCGTTCTGCCGCTCGCGGCGGCGGCATCCGGGATGAGTATCGGAAAGCAGTCGTATCAGAAGCTCGTGGGCTGGATCATCGCCTTCATGCTCTGGAAACCGGTGGCGGCCATTGTGTACATGATCGCCTTCACCACCGCCGGACATGTCGACGAGATGACACCGGCCGGTGGACTGCCCGAGGCCGAGGAAGCCCAGCGCATGCTGGTGGCGATCGTCCTGTTGTGCAGTGTCGCTTTCGTCCTGCCGGCGCTGATGCGCCTGGTCACCCCGGCGGTCGCCATCGTCGGTAGCGGCGGTTCGGGTCTCACCGCGACCGGTGGAACCCTGATCGCGGCAGCCGGACTGGGTGCCATGGGCACCAAGGCGGTCGGTGCGAAGGGTGCCGCGGCACCCGGCCGCGCCGGGTATGTGGGCGGTGCGGCC
>JABFXT010000321.1 GCA_013361595.1 Nocardia sp.
TCTCGGTGGGCGCGTCCCCGGAAGCCTGCTGCCGTTGCACCCGCAACCACGCCTCCTGCTCCACATCGTCGGCGTCGGCGAGGCTGCCCAGCGTGCTGTAGGCGAGTCGGCGCAGGTAGGGGCGCAGTTCCTCGAAACGCCGGGCCAGGTCGGTGGCTCCCTCTCGGTCGGTCACTGCGGTTCCCCGTTCGGTCGTGGCCCGTGATCGGGCGTCGGTCTCACCGGGTCGACGATGCGGGCCCCCGATGTGTGACATCGGGGCGAGCGGCCGCCGGTGGTCCGGTTGTAGCGGTCTCGGCCGCTGCCCGGTCGATCCTGCCAACATCGGTACCGGCCGGTGTGATTCCGGGCCCGGTCGTCCCCGGTACGAAGAGGGCATCTTCGCTGGATACGCTCACCCGGTGCGCAGAGGTGTTTCGACCGCGGCGGGTCTGCTGATCGGCTTCGCCATCGATCGGGCGGCCGGGGACCCCAGGCGCGGGCATCCGGTGGCCGGGTTCGGGATGCTGGCCGCGTCGCTGGAATCGGTGAGCTACGCAGATCACCGGCGCGCGGGGGTGGTCCACGAACTGGTGCTGGTGGGATCGGTCGTGGGACTCGGCGCCGCGCTGCGGCGGGGCGGTGTCATCTCGGTGGCCGCCGCGACCTGGACGGTCCTGGGCGGAACGAGTCTGGCCCGGACCGGGCGGATGATGGCCGACCGGCTGGAATCCGGCGATCTGGCCGCCGCCCGGACCCTGCTGCCCGCGCTGTGCGGGCGCGATCCGGCGGCACTCGACGCGGACGGGCTGGCCCGGGCCGCGCTGGAATCGATTGCGGAGAACACCTCCGACGCCGCGGTCGCGCCACTGCTGTGGGGTGCGGTGGGCGGGGTTCCCGGGCTGCTGGGCTATCGGGCGGTCAACACCCTCGACGCGATGATCGGCTATCGCAATCAGCGGTATCGGCATTTCGGCTGGGCGGCCGCCCGCGTCGACGATCTGGCGAATCTGCTACCGGCCCGCGCGACCGGGCTGCTCACCGCATCGGTGGCACCGCTGGTCGGTGGCCGCCCCGGCGCGGTATTGCGGACCTGGCGCCGGGATGCGCACCGGCATCCGAGCCCGAACGCCGGTGTAGTGGAGGCGGCGGCGGCCGGGGCGCTCGGAATCCGGCTGGGCGGGCGTACCGAATACCGGCACGGGGTCGAGCAACGTCCGGAACTGGGTACCGGGCCGGCGCCCGCGGTCGGTGATCTGCGCCGCGCGGTCCGGCTGTCGGAGCTGGTGCAGTACGCGGCGGTGGCTTCGGCGGCGGTGCTCGCGCCGCTGAGCGCGGTGCTCTGGGATCGGATGCGCGCCCGGTCCACGGGGCGGAGTAATCGGGACAGGTAGGAAGGCCGGCATCAGGGTCGTTCGCGACCGTAACGGTCGGCCAGCCTGGCTTCGGTGGTGACGGGTTCGGGCGCGCGGGCGCTCGGCTCGGCGGAACCGGATCCGGTCGTCGCCACCGGGCGCTGTTTGCGGCGTTCCCGGATCTCGGCCCAGGCGAAATAACCGAGCCCCAGCGGCGCCATGATGCCGAACGCCAGCCATTGCAGCCCGTAGGACAGATAGGGACCGGCATCGAGCTGGGGGAGCGGAACCGGTGTGAAAGCGCCCGGCTGATCGTCGGACAGTTGCAGATAGGAGCCGCGATCACCGACCGGGAGGGGGGTCAGCGGGCGACCGAGAACGGTGGTCTCCTGCGGAACATCGATCGAGTAGACGTGCGGGATACCGTTCTGGACCGCGGGCGCGCGTTGTGGATCGACGTTCTCCGAGACCCGGACCCGGCCCTCGACCCGCTGTACGCCGGTGGGCGCCGGCTCGATCGGCGGCGGCTGCGACCCGTCGACCGCCGCCACCAGCCCACGGTCCACCAGCAGGGTGCGGCCGTCGGTGAGCGTGAACGCGGACAGCACTCCGAAACCGGGCGCGCCGTCCAGATGACGCAGCCGTACCAGCACGGTCGAATCCGGTACGAAACTGCCCTCGGCGAAAACCTTCCGCCATTCGGTGGCCGCCCCGCCGCCGTCGAGCACATCGGTGACCGCCACCGGATCGGCGTGGACCGAATCGGCGATCAGCTGATTGCGTTCGGAGGTGGTCTCGTTCTTACCGAGCTGCCAGGGCGCGAGCACCGTGAAACACATATAGGCGAACGCGACCACCACCACGGCCAGGATCAGCCAGCCCGGACGCAGTAGGAAGGCCAGGCGGCGCATCAGGCGGCACCGCCGGTGACCGGGGCGCGCGCGGTGAGCGCGGCGTCCACCCAGTCCAGCAGCCCGGGTACCGCGGCCTCGATCTGCGCGCGCACCAGCTCGAATTCCTCGGTGCCGCCGTAGTACGGGTCGGGTACGTCGGTTCCGTCGGCGTCCGGATCGAAACTGCGCAGCAGCCGGCGCCGTTCGTGCGGGATACCGCGGATCGCGAGGGTGCGGTCGTGTTCGGTGGTCATCCCGACGACCAGGTCCGCATCGGCGTGCTCGGCGCCGAATCCGGCGGCACAGTGGCCGGTGGGGTAGCCGTGGCGGCGCAGGGTGGCGGTGGTGCGCGGATCGGCTTCGGACCCGGCGTGCCAGTCGTGGGTGCCCGCACTGCTCACCCGGATCCGGCCGTCCAGCCCGGCCCGGGACAGATATCCCAGCAGGATCTTCTCCGCCATCGGCGACCGGCAGATATTGCCGGTACAGACGAACGATATGTGCAGCTCACCCACGACAGCCATTCTGGCGGGTCGATCGGCCCCCGCGCCACGTAGGGTGCGTCTCATGCTCACCGATCATGTCGATTTCGCCGGGCTGCGTCATCACGGTGACGTAGAAGCCCAGCCGGGTCTGCTCGATTTCGCGGTGAACGTCCAGGGCACCGCGCCACCACGCTGGCTACGCGACCGGCTGGCCGCCGCCCTGGACTCGCTGGCCCGGTATCCGGCAGCCGCGGACGAGCGGCACGCTCGGGAAGCCGTGGCCGCCCGGCACGGGGTCGCGCCCGACCATGTGCTGACGCTGGCCGGCGGGGCGGAGGGCTTCGCCCTGCTCCCGCGGCTGTCGCCGCGGCTGGCGGCGGTGGTGCACCCGTCGTTCACCGAGCCCGAACTCGCCCTGCGCGAGGCCGGTGTTCCGGTGCACCGGGTGCTGCTGGAACCGCCCTACACCCTCGACCCGGCCCTGGTCCCCGAGGAAGCGGATCTGGTGGTGCTCGGCAACCCCACCAACCCCACCTCGGTACTGCATCCGGCGGGGGTCGTGCGCGCATTGCTGCGGCCGGGGCGGATCGTGGTGGTGGACGAGGCGTTCATGGACGCGGTGCCCGGTGAACCGGAGTCGCTGGCCGCGCAGGCGGGCGCGGGGCTGCTGGTCCTGCGCAGTCTCACCAAGACCTGGGCGCTGGCCGGTTTGCGCTGCGGGTATCTGCTCGGGGCGCCCGAGGTGCTACAGCAGTTGGTCCGGGGCCGGGCGCACTGGCCGGTCGGCACTCTGCAGCTCGCCGCGATCGCCGCCACCGCCTCGCCGCGCGCCCTCGCGGAGACCGCGGCGCGAGCGATGGAGATCGGCGAGCACCGGACCGCCATGGTCGCGCGGCTGACCGGCGCCGGGGTGGCGGTACGGACCCCGGCCGCCGCCCCCTTCCTGCTGCTCGAGGTGGAACGCGGCGAGATACTGCGCGAATATCTGCGCCGTCACGGAATCGCGGTACGGCGCTGCGATACGTTCCCGGGCCTGGGGCAGGGGCATGTGCGGGTCGCGGTCCGGCCGCCCGATGATGTCGAACGGCTGGTGGCGGCGCTGGGAAATGCCGGACGGCTGGTCTGACCGGTCGGTCCGGCCGGTGCCGGCGCGGTACCACCGGCGGTGGGTGCACCGACGGCGCCGCGACGATATGCGCGCGACATGATTGTCGCCGACGAACCCCGAGAGCTCCCGAGAGGAAGGTGCGCCGTGGCCACCCTTGCCGAACTCGTCGCGACGCTGGAGACGGCCTATCCGCCGCGGCTGGCCGAACCGTGGGATTCGGTGGGTCTGGTGTGCGGGGATCCGGCCGAGACGGTGCGGCGGGTGTTGTTCACCGTCGATGTCACCGCGGCCGTGGTGGACGAGGCGGTGCGATGGGGTGCCCAGGCTGTGGTGGCGCATCATCCGCTGCTGCTGCGGGGTGTGGACAGTGTGTCGGCCGACCGGCCCAAAGGGTCCCTCGTGCATCGACTGATCCGCTCGGGTTGTGGGCTGTTCACCGCGCATACGAACGCCGATTCCGCCGACCCCGGTGTTTCCGACGCCCTGGCCGCCGCGCTCGGGCTGACCGTGACGGGACCCTTGGACCCGAAACCCGTGCCCGCTGTGGACAAA
>JABFXT010000639.1 GCA_013361595.1 Nocardia sp.
GTGTGCGTGCAGAAACTGTTGACCGACCGCGACCTGCTGGAATCGCTCGCGGTAGAGGTGGAACTGACCATGCGGCGCCATACCGATATCGCCGACGAATGGCAGCCGCACGACTTCGTCCCGTGGGACGACGGCCGCAACTTCGCGTTCCTCGGCGGCTCGGATTGGGACCCCGCCGAGTCCGAACTCAGTGATACGGCCCGGCTGGCGCTCACCGTGAGCGTACTGATCGCCGACAATCTGCCCGCGTACCACCGGGAAGTCGGCAAGTACCTGCGGACCGGTGCTTGGTGGCGCTGGGTCGGCCGCTGGACCGCCGAGGAGGCCCGGCACTCCATCGTGATCCGCAACTACCTGATGGTCACCCGGGCCTGCGACCCGGTGGAGCTGGAACGGCTACGGATGGGCCATATGACCGACGGATTCCGGCGCGAAGCGCTGCATCTGCTGGACGTACTGGCCGCCTGTGCCTTCGAGGAGACCGCTTCGGCCATCCGCCACCGCAATACGGCGGCGATCGGCGAGAACCCGCTGATCACGGCGATCAGCGACCGGATCGCGAAGGACGACGAAATGCAGGCCGCCGTCTTCGCCGACCTCGTCGCCGCCGGATTCGCCGAAGCTCCGGACCAGACCATGCGGGCCATCGCCGACCAGGTCGCCGCGTTCCGGGTCCCGTCGCTCACCCTGCCCGACGGGCGCAGTAGCGACGAGGCACTGACCGACGCCGGTATCTACGATCCGGCGAAGCAGGACGAACTGGTTTTCGCACCGCTGCTGCGGCGCTGGGATGTGTTCGGCCGGACCGATCTCGGTGAGGCCGGCGAAGCGGCTCGCGAGGAGCTCGCGCGGTTCCGGTCCTGAATCCGTTTCCGGTGCGACGCGATCGCTGATCCGCGGTCGCGTCGCACTCATCTGCCCGTCGTGCGCCGGGAAGGCCCCGTCCCGCTGTCTGCGGGACCGGGAACCGCCCGATTCAGTCGTTGTCGATATTCGTCATGGACAGCACATCGAGGCGGCGATCGAGTTCCGCTTCGCTGAGCTGCTCGCCGATCAGCCCGCGATCGATCACCGTCTGCCGGATCGTCTTGTGCTCGCGCAGCGCCTGTTTGGCCACCGCGGCCGCTTCCTCGTAGCCGATCGCGGAATTCAGCGGGGTCACGATCGACGGGGAGGATTCGGCCAGCGTACGGAGACGTTCGATATTCGCGGTCAACCCGTGCACGCACCGGTCGGCGAACAACCGCGATACCGCCGCCAGCAGCCGGATCGACTCGAGCACATTGCGGGCCATCACCGGGATGTAGACGTTCAGTTCGAAATGCCCGCCCGCCCCGGCGAACGCGACCGCCGCATCGTTGCCGATCACCTGGGCCGCCACCTGGGTAACCGCCTCCGGCAGTACCGGATTCACCTTCCCCGGCATGATCGAACTACCCGGCTGCAGGTCGGGAAGCTGTAGTTCGCCGAGGCCGGTCAGCGGCCCCGACCCCATCCAGCGAATATCGTTGGCGATCTTGGTCAAGCTCACCGCGACAGTCCGCAGCGCACCGGAGACCTCCACCAGTCCGTCGCGCGCCGCCTGCGCCTCGAAATGGTCCTCGGCCTCGGTCAGTGCGTCGATCCCGGTGGTCCGCACCAGCTCCGCCACCACCTTCTCGCCGAACCCGGCAGGCGCGTTCAGGCCGGTCCCGACCGCGGTGCCGCCGATCGGCAGTTCACCCAGCCGCGGCAGCGTCGCCAGCAGCCGCTCCATCCCCGCCGCGATCTGCCGTGTGTAGCCACCGAATTCCTGCCCGAGCGTCACCGGCACGGCGTCCATCAGATGCGTGCGTCCCGATTTCACCACGGTGCGCCATTCGGTGGCCTTGTCCAGCAGTGCCAGCCGCAGATGTTCGAGCGCGGGCAGCAGATCCTTGATCACGGCCTCGGTGGCGGCCAGATGCGTCGCGGTCGGAAAGGTGTCGTTCGACGACTGCGACATGTTCACGTGATCGTTCGGATGCACGGTGACTCCGTGACCGGCCGCGATGGACGCGATCACCTCGTTGGCGTTCATATTCGAGCTGGTCCCCGATCCGGTCTGGAAGACATCGATCGGGAACTGGTCGTCGTGGCGTCCTTCGGCGATCTCACCGGCGGCCGCGACGATCGCCGCGGCCCGTTCCTGGTCGAGCAGTCCGAGGTCGCGGTTGACGACCGCGCAGGCCCCCTTCAGCAGCCCGAGCGCCCGGATCTGCGCCCGCTCCAGCCCGCGCCCGCTGATCGGGAAGTTCTCCACCGCCCGCTGAGTCTGGGCACGCCACAACGCGTCCACCGGTACCCGGACCTCGCCCATGGTGTCGTGCTCGATGCGGTACTGCTTCTCCTCGCTCATGATTCCGACCCTATGCCGCTTCCGGGCGATGTCGGCGTGCCACGCGTGAGGTCTGGGTCACCGGTCCGCCACCGTCGAGACCACCCGGCGGTGGCCCCCGCCGGCACCGGTTTCGTCGGCCGCGGCGCGGTCGAACCCCGCACCGGCCCGCACGATCACCGGCTCATCGGCTCGGCTCCCGGTCGTCGGCACCGGACCGAGCAGCACGGGTGGAGACGAGCCGGTCGAGTTCACGACGCAACTCCGCATGCGAGATCGGGTCGATATGGAAGTCCTGGAAACGATGGCGATAGATATAACGCCCGTCGTCCACCACATCGAACCAGCTCAGATACCGAGGCGGCGGTGGATCGGGATCCCGCAACCGGTGACGTGCCTCCAGGAACCCGGAACCCGCGCGCGGCGCCTTCAGCAGCCGGCGCATCCGGTCGGCCGGCTGCGGCCTACCGCCGTTCCAGACCTCATAGGTGTCACGCAGCCGATCGATACTCTCCACCAGCGGCGGCCGAGTACCCATGGGCAGTTCACCGAGTATCTGCAGGAAGATCCTGGGAACGATCTCGGGCGAACCGGCCTGGATCACGAACTTCCCGTCGAAATCCGTGGTAGTTCCCGGAAACTGCACGATGGTGACAGCCGTATTCCCGGCGAACCCACCGTAGGCGCGGATCCGATGACGCCGGCTACCGGACAGTGTGAGGGTGCGATCGGGATCGGCCGCGATCCGTAGCGCCCCGCTCAGATCCGGGTCACCACCCCGCGGATAGGTGGTCGCGATCCGCGCCACCAACCGCTGGAACTCGTCCTCCCAGCGCACCGACGACCGCACCTCCAGCGGATACGGATACCGGTCCCGACCCGTCTCCTGCCAGACATGCATGAACTCGTCCGGCGCGAACTCCCATTTCACCGCCGGTCCCCACGATCGTCCGCGGGTTGCGCGGCGGGCGCGTCCGCACCGAGAACCCCACCCAGAACGACAGCGCGAGGGCCGAACAGCTCTTCCTCACGATCCTGGATCAGATAATCGGGGGTCTTGTGCTCCCCATCATCCTCACCACCACGTTTTCCCGCCCCCGGCGCCATCATGCCCGGCATCCCCGACATGCCCCGCGTAGCGCCCGCGGCGGTCGAGGCAGCGGCCGGGCCTGCCGTGGGACCGCCGGGACTGCCGGGCGCGCCCGGCACCGTCTTACCCGGTGTCTGATTCTGCGGTGCGCCGCCGGGCATCCCGGCGGGAAACCCGGACGGCGAGCCGGTGGTCGTGGTCGACGGGGTCGTACGTTGCGGGTCACCGGCCGGGGTTCCGGTCGTGGTGGTGCTCGGCTGTCGAGTGGTCGCGCTGTCGTCGGTACCGGCGGATGTGGTCTGCGAATCCTCTTCGCTACCCGTGGTTTCCGTGTCTTCGCCCGGAGTCTCGTTCGCACCCGGGGTTTCGGTACCGGGAGTGCCCCCGGAGGGGTTGGAAGACGTCGTATCGCTACCGTCGGGGCCGGCGGTCGAAGTCCCGCCCGGAACAGCCGAATCCGTTCCGTCGCCGGGTGCCTGGACCGGGACAAAAGTCGGAACGCCATCACCCGCGGGTTGATATGTGGGTTTGTAGGACAGGTTCATGGCCTCGACCGCGACCAGCCGCTGCTCCTCCTTGAATCGATCGAGCGCGGCAGCGGCAGCGGGGTCGGTGGCACCGACAACCGTCTGAGCGACCTGGGCGGGATCGACAACTGTGGAGGAAATCGCCGGGTTCGTGGACCCTATCTGAACGGGTACAGGTGGAACCGATTTCTTCACTACTTCGGCGCCGTACGCCGCCGCCTTGATCCGGAACCCTACAGAGCGAATTACTTCCTGCACATCGGTCGCCTGATCGTAGAACTTCCGTGCGGCTTGATCGGCAGCGTCGGCGAAGTGCCCACCCATTCCATCGGAGAGTTCTCGTTGGATCGCGAGATGGGCGCCGAACAAGCCGCCACTCAAAGCGATTGAGATCGGAA
>JABFXT010000844.1 GCA_013361595.1 Nocardia sp.
CACCCGCCCTGGCCTCCGCGGAACTCCTCGCCGAGATCGCGGCCGTGCGTCAAGCCCATCTGCGTTCGAACAAGGGCGTCCGTGGCGCGCTGAACAAGGTCGGGTTCAACCTCGGCCTCTCCCCGGCCGAACAAGAGGCCGAGAACCGGCGCACCCGGATCCGCCGCCAGCTCACCGCGCCGTATCAGATCGCGGTGGTGAGTGTGAAGGGCGGCGTCGGCCGGACCACGACTGCGGCCGGGCTCGGCTCCACCTTCGCCAAACTACGGCCGGACCGGGTGGTCGCCATCGACGCGAACCCGGATTTCGGTGATCTGTCCAGCCGCACCACCCGGCATCAGTTCGGCCTCACCCTGCGTGATCTCGCGCAGGCCGGCGGTCGTCTGGATTCCTTCTCGGCCGTGCATTCCTACACGTCGGTCAACACCGCCGATCTCGCGGTGGTGGCATCACCCTGGAGCACGGACGCGGGGGAGGCCCTGACCGGCAGCGAGTACCAGACCGGTGTGGAGATCCTGCGTCGCCATTACAATCTGCTCGTGGTCGACTGTGGAACCGGTGTGCTCGATTCGTCGACCAACACCGTGCTGCGTACCAGTGATGCCGTGGTGGTGGTGACACCCGCGACCGTCGGCGGCGTAACCGGTGCCGTCGCGACGCTGAACTGGTTGAGTTCGCACGGTTTCGATCATCTGATCGCCTCCTCGGTGGTGGCCATCGTGCGGCAGCACCCGGTGAAGCCCACGGTGGATATCGAGGCGATCGAGAAGTTGTTCGCCTCGGCGCAACGGCCCACCGTTCAGATCCCGTTCGATCCCCATCTCGCCGAAGGCGGTGAGATCGATCTGCGTATGTTGGAGAAGGAGACCGCGCTGGCCTTCGAGGAACTGGCGGCAGGTCTCGCCGACGACTTCCCCGGTTATGTCGCGGAGCCGTCCGGCGGCGACCACGGGGGCATGCGGTGACGTCTGTGCAGACCGCGCCGGCGGCCCCGTCCGGGGACGCCGCGCCGGCGGAGGTGGCGCGGGCACGCATCGCCGTCATGGTCGCCACCTATCAGGTGGATGTGGTCGTACCGACCAAGTTCACCGTCGAAACCTTCATCGACGACCTGGTCTCGGTCCTCGCCAACGCGATCGGTGACGAAGAAGTCGATTTCACTCCGCCGCATGGTCAGTGGAGTCTGGCGCGGCCGGGGGAGCCACCCATTCCGCGCTGGCGGAGCCTCGGTGATCACGACATCGTCGACGGGACGGTGCTCATGCTGGCACCGGTGGAGTCGTCCGAGGTCTTCACCCCGGTCGTGGAGGACATCACCGACGCGCTGGCGCTGATCAACGAGCGCGAGTTCGCGGAGTTCGACGCCGAAACGGCCGCGATCGTGGGGCTCGGTGTCTTCGGCGTCGGCTCGGTGGGACTGGCGGCGATGCTGTCCTGGGCGTGGACCCAGTCCGGTTCGCTGCTCTGGTGCGGGTTGCCCGCGTTGCTGCTCGGTGTGGCGTGCTGGGCGGCGGCCGTCGCGATCCGCGGTAGCGGTGCGGCCCGGCGGATTTCACTGGGTGCGGGGCTGGCCGCGATCCCGCTGCTCTTCGCGGGCAGCGCCATGCTCGTACCGCCCGCCTACGGCGAGCCCGGCCCGTTCGCGCCGGCCAATATCGTGGCCGGTGCGGTGGTCACCGCGGTCGCCGCCATGGCGATGATGCGGTTGACCGGTAGCGGTATCGCCACCCTGATGAGTGTCGCCGTCCTCGGCATCGCGGTGACCCTGCTCGTACTGCCGCTGGCCTACTTCGACCTGGTGACCCGCCAGGTGGCGGGCGCCGCGGTGTTCGTGGGGCTGGTGCTGCTCACCTCGGCGCCACGGATCGCGGTGGTCATCGCCAGGATCCGACCACCGGACCTGCCCGACCCGGGCAACGAGGTGAACCCGGCCACGCTCACCGATATCTTCGACGCGGAAACCCACCGTGATGTCGAGCCGGAGGCCGCCGACGCCGCGGCCGCGGAACAGACCCGCCGCAGCGCCGAGGCGGGAATCGAGAGTCGGGCACGGCTCGCCGTCACCAGCTTGCGCGGTCTCATCGTGGCTGTTTCCGGGCTGCTCTCGGTGGCCACGGTGATCTGTGCCGCGGTGAGCCCGGGCGGGATCCGGGAGATCGTGATGGGCGCCGCGGTGGCCGGCATCCTGGCCATGCGTTCTCGCTGGTACCCCGACCGGATCCAGGCGATCGCACTGGTGATCGGGTCCACCGTCACCGTGCTCGGGGTCGCGGCCGTGCTCGTCACCGCATACGAGACATCGTTGGCCCGCCTCGCCGTCGTGATGGTGGCCGCGTTGATCGCGTGCCTCGCGCTGGCCGCGTCGCTGCGGCTGCCCGGGAAACGGCTGACACCGGTCACCCGCCGGATCACCGACCTCATCGAGTACGCGCTCATTCTGGTGGTGCCGGTGCTCGCCTTCTGGATCATGGGTGTGTACACCGCCATGCGAGGAATCTGATGGGCCGTTGCTCGACCAGCGCGGCGGCAGTGGCCCTGGTCGCGCTGCTGCTCGGTGTGGGTGCCGCGCCCGCGGCTGCCCTGGTACCACCCGAGGTGGTGGTCGGAATCGCCCCGCCGGACGGGCCGGCCGCCCCGGAGTTGCCGACGAAGCAGGAGAGCGGTTGTCTGTCGACCGGCGTCCTGCAGGACACCGATATCTCCAGGACGCCGCCCTCGGAGCTGGCCTTGAACCTGGCGGACGCCCGGACGCTCAGTCGCGGAATGGGAGTGACCGTCGCCGTGGTCGATACGGGTGTCACCCCGCATCCGCGGTTGCCCAACGTGGTGCCGGGGGGCGACTACATCGCGGCCGGCGGCGACGGGCTGCAGGATTGCGATGCGCACGGCACCCTGATCGCCGGGATCATCGGCGGTGCGGCCGATCCCGCCGACGGATTCACCGGAGTGGCTCCCGACGCCCGGATCTTGTCCATTCGCTATCGGTCCGCGGCGTTCCGGGTGGATCGCGGAATGGGCGACCAACGGGAGCGGCTCGCGCTGGAGGTCCGGAACCTGTCGCGCGCGATCACCCATGCCACGAACCTCGGTGCGGGCATCATCGTGGTGCCGCTGCCGGTGTGCCTGCCGGTGGATTCGGGTGTCGATCTGGGAGTGCTGGCCGAGGCGATCGGCTACGCCGTGCACACCCGGGGATCACTCATCGTGGCCGGCGCGGGTAATGCCGACAGTATGGGCTGCACCCAGAATCCGGGATTCGATCCCGGACGGCCCGGCGATCCCAGGAACTGGAAATACGTGAAAACTGCTTCGGCACCCGGAGTTTTCAGCGAGTCCGTGGTGACCGCGGGATACACGAACGCGTTCGGCGGGGCCACCGACCAGTCCCTCCTGGGCCCGTGGGTGACCGTCGCCGCTCCCGGCACCGGTATCGAATCACTGGGGCCGGGATCCGCGGGTCTGATCAACGGAGTGGGGGAGCCCGGAAAACTCGGCCCCGTGGGCGGTTCCTCGTTCGCGGCGGCCTATACCGCCGGGGTCGCGGCACTGGTGCGCTCGCGGTATCCGAACGAGACCCCGGCGGAGATCACCGCCCGGCTCACCGCGAGCGCGCATGCCCCGGCACGCGGAATCGACAATATGGTGGGTGCCGGAATGATCGATCCGGTCGCGGCACTGAGCTACCGGACACCGCCCCCACCGCCAGAGGGTCTGTTCCAGTCCGCGGATCTCGAGTTGCCGCCACCGCCGCGGGCACCGGACGCCAAGCCCGGTATCACCGCGGCGATCGTGATCATCGCCGCGGTGCTGATCGGTGCGGCGGCGACCTACGGTGTGAATTCGCGGCGGAGGCAGCGGCAGTGACGATTACTGCGGAACGGGCCGTACGGGCCCCGGGCCGCCGCGTCGCCGGGGTCGAACGCGGTCCGTTTGCGGTGATGGCGATCGGAGGCAGTGTGGTGATGGCCGGATTGTCCGCGTATCTACCGCTGTGGGGTGCCGCGCTCATCGTCGCCGGAGCGATGCTGGCGGTGGTGGTCCGGATCAAGGGCCGGACACCGGTGCGGTGGTTCATCGATTGGCTCGATTTCCGGACCGGTAGGTCGGTCCGGGCATCGCTGCTCACCGCGCCGCTCCCGGTACGCGATGTCGACGTCTCCGCCGGACTCTGCGGTATCGCGGAGGACGGTGACGTACTGATCGCCATGATCCAGCTGGCGCCGAACCTCGACCTGCCGACAGTGATCGCCGAGCAGACGATCTATACCGAGGACACGGTGTCGGTGGCGAGCCTGCTGCCGATGCTCGACCACTACGGCATAGGTATCGATATCGATATCGTGACCACCGGCCAGCGGGTACGGGCGG
>JABFXT010000237.1 GCA_013361595.1 Nocardia sp.
TCCCGCAGGTCCACCGCCAGCCTGGGCGGGTCCTTCGGGGCGGCCCCCAGCACGCAGTCGGCGAACCATCCGGTGTCCAGGCCGACGACCTCGTGGCCCCGGGCCCGCAGCACCGGGACCATGACGGTGCCGAGATATCCCTGATGACCGGTGACGAGAACCCGCACCGCTACACACCTCCCAGATCGAGCACGGCCTTGGTCAGTTCGAATCCTTCGGCGTATCCGGTGTGGCACTGCACGCCCCGGATCCGCGCCAAACCCAGGAACGCCACGTCGTCGAACCAGTCGCGCGGTGATTGCGAGGGATAGCATTCGGCCAGCAGCCGGGCCTTCTCCGCCGCGAGCTCCGGTGCCACCGGATGCAGCACCGCCGGCCGGGGCGTATCGGTCTCCCATTTGAGGATCTCGTAACCGAGCACCAGATGGTCGCGGAATTCGGTGGTGACGAGTTCGGCCAGCAACCGGTGGTCCTGATGGGCGTCACCGCGTTGCGGCGCGAAGACGATATCGGGTTCGGTGCCGCGCCGGAATTCGGCGAGGGCGGTCTTCACCCGATCCCAGTGCGCCGGTGCGCGCCCGTCCGGTATGTCCAGCACCGTCAGTTCCAGTTCGGCGTCCGCGCAGAACCGGCCGAGCGCCGTGCTCTCCTCCTGTGCCCGGGCGGTGCCGCCGCCGGAGAGCACCAGCGCGCGTACCCGCAGACCCGGATTTCCGCGGGTCAGGGTGAGCAGAGTCGCGCCCATACCGATGGCGATATCGTCGCAGTGCGCGCCGAGCAGCGCGACCTCGGTGAGTCGCGCGGGGGTCAGGGTGATCACGAAGCGGCCCGCTCCCAGACCATCCACGGGCGATCGCCCCGGTGATATCCGGCATCGAGTTCGGCGCGTTCCTTGAACGTGTCGGCGGGTTTCCAGAACCCGTCGTGCTGGTATCCGTAGAGGCGGCCGAGCGCGGCCAATGCCCCGCAGCTGTCTTCGACCAGATCGCCGCCCTCGGGCAGATGGTCGAAGATCTCCTGGGTGAGAACGAAATACCCGCCGTTCTCCCAGATCGGGAGTTTGCCGACCGCGGTGATCTGCTTGACCTCGCCGCTGGGCAGCACGTCCACGCAATGGAACGACGACTGCGGCGGCACGATCATCATGGACGCCGCCGCTCCCGAGGCGGTGAACCGCTCGATCATGCGGTCGAGCGGCGCGTCGGTGAGCACATCGGAATAGTTGGCCAGGAACATATCGTCGCCGTCGAGGTGGGGGCGAACCCGGCGGAGCCTTTCCCCGATGGCCGATTCCAGGCCGGTATCGACGAAGGTGATCGTCCAGTCGGCGATATCGGAGTGCAGCAATTCGACCCGGCCGTCGCGGATGACGAAATCGTTGGACATCGTCTCCTGATAGTTCAGGAAGAAATTCTTGATGTGGTGGGCGCCGTAGCCGAGGCACAGAATGAACTCGGTATGCCCGAAATGCGCGTAGTAGCGCATCACATGCCAGATCAGTGGACGTGGGCCCACCATCTGCATCGGCTTGGGCGGACTGTCGTTCTCTCCACTGCGCATCCGCATTCCGTAGCCGCCACAGAACAACACGACCTTCATCGCGCGGCGACCTCCACCGGACGAGGCGTGACGACCCGGACAGTCGGCAGCGGGAACACCAGCTGTCCACCCCATTCGCCGATATGACGCAACTGCGCGGTGAGTTCGGCTTCTAGATTCCACGGCAGTACCAGTACGAAGTCCGGCCGGTCCGCGTCGATCCGCTCCGGCGGGTGGATCGGTATCCGGGTACCGGGGGTCCGGCGGCCGTGTTTGTAGGGGTTGCGGTCCACCGTGTACTCGAGCAGATCGGGGCGGATCCCGCAGTAGTTCAGCAGGGTGTTGCCCTTACCCGGCGCCCCGTAGCCGACCACGCGCCGTCCGGCGGCCTTCTGGTCGAGCAGGAAACGCAGCAGTTCCTGACGCACTCGTTCGGCCTGTTCGCCCAGCAACCGGTAGCCCGCCACCTCGTGCAGGCCCGCATCCGCCTCGGCCGCCAGCAGTTCCGCCACCCGTGCGGTGGGTTCGGCGACTTCCGCGGGCCGTGCCCAGATACGTAGCGACCCGCCGTGGGTCGTGAGTGTTTCCACATCCGCGACCGCCAGGCCGGCCGTGGCCAGTGCCCGCTGTGCCGAGCCGAGTGTGTAGTACTGGAAATGTTCGTGGTAGATCGTGTCGAACTGGCCGTATCGCACGAGATCGCGCGCGTAGTGCACTTCGATGGAGATCCATCCGTCGTCGGCGACCAGAGTCCGCAGCGCCCGGGTGAATCCGCGCAGGTCGGGAATATGGGCGTACACATTGTTCGCGACCACCAGATCGGCGGCGCCGTATTCGGCGCGCACCCGGCGCGCCGATTCCTCGGTCAGGAATTCGGTCAGTGTCGGTACTCCGGCCGTCCGGGCCGCGGCCCCGACGTTCGCCGAGGGTTCGACACCCAGGCAGGGGATTCCGGCCGCCACCACATGCCGCAACAGGTAGCCGTCGTTGCTCGCGACTTCCACGACGAACGATTCCGGGCCCAGTCCCAGCCGGGCGGCGGCGGTGCCGGTGAATTCCCGCGCGTGCTCGACCCAGCTGTCGGAGTACGAGGAGAAGTACGCGTATTCGGTGAACGTCTCCTCCGGCGTGATGAGCGCCGGGATCTGCAGCAGCAGACAGTCCGCGCACACGCGCAGGTGGAGCGGATAGGTGGATTCCGGCAGGTTTAGCTCTTCCTCGGAGAGGAAACTCTCGCAAGGAGGTGTCGCTCCCAGGTCGACGACACTGGTCAGCCGGGACGACTCACACAAACGACAATGCACTCGGGCTCCACTCGAACGGTCACGTACATCGGCGGCGCCCCGCAGCCCCGAGAAGTAGCTTCTCTGTGCCGATCGACCGAAAAAATAGCACCTATCCGGCGCATCTGCGACACGGTCCGGGAAGACTTTCGCGCGGAAGTGACCTATGGCATATGTTCAGCAAACCCCGTAACGAACGGCGCCCGTATGACGATGGCGGCCAATCGAAAAGGGTGATTCCACCGTATTCGAGGCCGCTCCGGAACGGTCTCCGGCCGACGCCGCCATTCCACCACTTGTGCGCGGCGGCATTGGGGGCAATACTTCTGCAACAAGATCGGCCGGTATGCGCCTTTTCGAGGCGGATCTTGCTGGAAATAGCGTGTGATCTGCTGTCGCGGACGACAGTCGAGGGCACGGACGTTCGAAGTTCAAGCGGGTACGTTTCATGGTTCTGGATCTCCGTGTGGTCGGGGGCGTTGTCGATCTGCACCTGCCGAATCCCGGTGACCGGGACTCGTGGCGGGCCGGATATGTACGCCGGATCGCCCGGACCGATGTCGCGGTGGTCACCGCGGCGGCCCTGGGCGCGCAACTGGCCGGCATCGCCGCGAATCATCCCCTCGGCTGGGAACTCGAACCGCGCACCACCGCCCTCACGCTCGGTATCGCCCTCGGATGGTCGGTTCTGCTGAGCTGGAACGGATCCCGCTCGCCGCACACCATCGGCTCGGGTGGCGACGAATACCGCCGGTTGATCTCGGCGACTCTGCAACTGTTCGGCACGGTCGCGATCGTCTCGCTGGTCCTGCGCGCGGATATCGCGCACGACCATCTGGTGGTCGCGCTACCGCTGGGCCTGCTGGGTCTGGTGACGACCCGGGCGTTGTGGCGTGGGCACGCTGCCCGGCACCGGGCGCTCGGGCGTTACCGCCGCTCGGTGCTCGTCGTCGGCAGCCCCGATGCGGTGCGCGCCATCGCGGCCGCGCTCTCCGAACAGGAGATGCACGGTTATCACGTCGTGGGTGCCTGTACGCCCACCGGGGACGCGCTCGCCGAACCCGCCTCGTTGCGGGTCGGCCTCCGCGATGTCCCGATCGTCGGTAACGACCGTTCGGTGCGCAGTGCGGTGCGGCGCACCGGCGCCGATACCGTGGTCGTGATGGCGACCGACCGCCTGGGCCCACGCGATATCCGGCGCCTGGCCTGGGACCTGGACGCCTTCGGCACCGAACTCATCGTCGCGCCCGGCATCATGGATATCTCCGGGACGCGGATGTCGAACCAGGTGCTGGCCGGAATCCCGATGCTGCACATCGAACGCCCCCAGTACGATCGCGCGCTCTCGTTCGGCAAGGCCGTATTCGACCTCTGCTTCTCCGTCCTGGTCCTCACCGCCATCGCACCGGTCCTGCTCGGCCTGGCGGCCGCGGTGAAGTTCACCAGTACCGGGCCGGTGTTCTATCTCTCGGAGCGGATCGGGATGGACGGCAAACCGTTCCGGATGATCAAGTTCCGCAGTATGTACGTGCGGGCCGACCGG